>NZ_JBFBCF010000003.1:0-244240 GCF_040683035.1 Streptosporangium sp. NPDC051022
GGCCACCTGACCGTGCCCACCGGCCCCGGCATCGGCGTCGACCCCATCCCCGACCTCCTGCGCGAGGTCACCGTCTCCACCGAATGGATCGCCCTGTAGGGCCGGTACGGCCAGAGCCGGGCAGGGGCGGGGCGGGGGCCTGACCCGCGAGATCGGGTGGCCGCCCGCGCGTGTCCGCGGCGGCTCAGCCGCCCTGCGACCAGACGCCCTCCCAGTCCGAGCACCTGCCGGTGATCCTGGTCGCCGTGCCCCGGCAGACCTTGGCCTCGGCGGACAGCATGTAACCGGCGTTCACCCGGAAGGCGAGGGTCGACGACTGTGAGCAGTTCCTGAAGGTGGCGACGCGGTACTTCCCGCGGTCGGTGAGCCACTTGATCTTCAACCACGAGCAGGTGCGCGCGCCCGAGGCGTCGTACAGGTCGCCGGAGATCCGCAGGCCGGAGCGGGTGGTCCTGATGACGCCTCCGGCCCAGCCCTTCGTGTCGGTCGAGGCGGTCGGTCCCCAGTGCCAGGTCTCGGCGGCGCCCGCCGCGGTCGTGGCGGATGCGCCCGAGGCGGTCACCGCGGCCGACGCCGTCGCGACGCCCTGTACGCCGAGTCCCAGGGTGGCGGCGGTGGTGAGTCCGAGCAGTAGGCGAAAAGCGCCACGCATGAGTCTTTCCTCCTGATGGTGGTGCGGCCGGCGCGCGGTGGAGATGGCCGCGCGCCGATGGAGCACATCGATGGATCGGTGCGCATCCATGGATAGGTCAGGGGGCTTGCAGATGGCTTGATGTTGCTTGCAGTGAACTGACCGTTGTGTCCGTTCTGTTTGGGGGAAGGTGACGACCCCGCCCTCCGGTCCCGTCCCCTCCCGTCACGCCGGCCTCCTGTACGGCGACGGCGACCGGGTGTCGTCACATTCCGTGTCCGAGCGAGTCGGATCCGTGGATCGGGGGTAAGGCGACCAGTGGGGCACGGGTGAACGGACGTGGGGAAGACGAGAGCACGGCGGGGTGACATGAGGGCACGGGGCGGGAGACGACCCGGGGCGGCGCATCGGACGCGGGCGGTGCGCCGGGTGCGGGGGAGACGTTGCGCGCGGACGGAGCGTCGCGCGTGTGCGGTGCGCCGGGTTCGGGCACGGGCGGGGCGGACGCGGGCGGGGCGGACGCGAGCGGTGAGGGTACGGCGAGCGGTGAGGGCACGGTAGTCCGGTGGGCATCCACCCGCTGGCCGCCGCCGCGACCGAGGCCGATCTCATCGCGGCGCGCACTCAGATGGCGCTCTCCCTGGGCTGGCACATCATCCTGGCCTGCTTCGGCGTCGGCATGCCCGCCATCACGCTGATCGCCGAATGGCGCGGGCACCGTACCGGCGACATCGGCTACCGGCTGCTGGCCCGGCGCTGGGCCAGGGCGATGGGCGTGCTGTTCGCCGTCGGCGCGGTCTCGGGGACGATCCTGTCCTTCGAGATGGGGCTGCTGTGGCCGGGGCTGATGGGCACCTACGGCGAGGTCATCGGCCTGCCGTTCTCCCTGGAGGGCATCGCCTTCTTCGTCGAGGCCATCTTCCTGGGAATCTACCTCTACGCCTGGGACCGTCTCACGCCCGGCAAACACATCCTGTCCGGGATCCCCATCGTCGTCGCCGGGGTCGCCAGCGCCTTCTTCGTCGTCACGGCCAACGCGTGGATGCAGCAGCCGACCGGCTTCGAGGTCGCGCACGGCCGGATCGTCTCGGTCAGCCCGTGGGCGGCGATGTTCAACCCGGCGACCCCGCCGCAGACCGTCCACATGATCCTGGCCGCCTTCATGGTGACGGGGTTCGGCATCGCGAGCGTCTACGCCGTGGCGATGCTGCGCGGGCGGCGGGACCGCTACCACCGCCTGGGCTTCCTGCTGCCCTTCACCGTCGCCGCGATCGTCACCCCGGTGCAGATCGGCGTGGGGGACTGGGCCGCCCACTTCGTCGCAGACAACCAGCCGGTCAAGCTCGCCGCCATGGAGGGCGTCTTCCACACCATGCGAGGCAGCCCCCTGCACCTGGGCGGTGTCGCCGTCGACGGGGAGCTGCGCTACGCCCTGGAGATCCCCAGAGGGCTCTCCCTGCTGGCCCGATGGAGTCCCGACGCGGAGATCGAGGGACTCGACAGGGTCCCCGAGGCCGACTGGCCGCCGGTGAACATCGTCCACTGGTCCTTCCAGATCATGGTGGCCGTCGGCTTCGCCCTGCTGATCCTGGCGGTCTGGCTGGCGGTCACCTGGAAACACCACCGGGACCTGCCCCGCTCGCCGTGGTTCACGCGCGCGGCGGCACTGTCCGGGGTGGGGGCGGTGGCAGCCCTGGAGGCCGGCTGGACCGTCACCGAGGTCGGCCGGCAGCCGTGGATCGTCTACCGCGTGATGCGCACCGCCGATGCCGTCAACCCCGCCCCGGGGCTCGTGTACGGCTTCGTGATCGTCACCGCCGTCTACGTCGCGCTGACCGTCGCGAGCGTCTACGTGCTGCGTCTCCTGGCCCGCCACAGCCCCGTCCCGATCGCGCCGCAGGAGAGCGACGTCACCGGCTACAAGGTCGTCTGAAGGACAAGGCATGCCCCTTCCCGAGATCCTGCTGGCCGTACTGTGGATCGGTCTGAGCGCCTACGTCCTGTTCGGCGGGGCCGACTTCGGCGGCGGCGTGTGGGATCTGCTGGCGGGCGGCTCCCGGCGCGGGCGCGAGCAGCGCGACCTCGTCGAGCACGCCATCGGCCCGGTGTGGGAGGCCAACCACGTCTGGCTGATCTTCGTCCTCGTGCTGATGTGGACCGGTGTCCCGTCGGTGTTCGCCGCCGTCGCCTCCACCCTCTACATCCCGCTGACCATGGCCGCGCTGGGCATCATCGCCAGGGGTGCGGCGTTCGCCTTCCGCAAGGCCAGCGTCGAGCTGTGGCAGCAGCGGCTGTTCGGCGCCACCTTCGCCTTCTCCTCCGTCGTCACGCCGTTCTTCCTGGGAACCGTGGCCGGAGCGATCGCCTCGGGCCGGGTGCCGCCGGGCATCGCCAGGGGCGACCTGATCACCAGCTGGGTCAATCCCACCTCCCTGGTCAGCGGTGCCCTGGCGATCGGCACCGCGGCCTACCTCGCCGCCGTCTATCTCACCCGCGACGCCCAGCGCGAGGGGAAAGGCGGGCTGGCCGAGGCCTTCCGCCGCCGCGCGCTGGTGGCCGGGGCGGTCGTCGGCCTGCTGTCGGCGGCCGGCCTGATCGTGCTGGCCGCCGACGCCCCGAAGTTGTTCGCCGCGCTGACCTCCGGGCGCGCCCTGCCGCTGCTGGTCCTGTCGGTGCTCTGCGGCCTGGCGTCGCTGGTACTGCTGTGGCTGCGCGTCTACCTGGCGGTACGGGTGACCGCCGCGCTCGCGGTCGTCGGCCTGCTGTGGGGCTGGGGGATCGGGCAGTACCCCGAGCTGCTGCCCGGGGTCCCGCTGCGCCGGGCGGCGGCGACGGACGCGGTGCTGGCCGCCAGCCTGGGCTCACTCGCCGTGGGCGCCCTGATCCTGCTGCCCTCGCTGTGGTGGCTTTATGCCACCTTCCAGCGTCCGGCGGAGCCCGCGGAACCAAGAGGGCCGGTCTCCTGACGTCCGGCTCCCGGGACGGACGTCAGGGAACCGGCCGGTCGGTGTCGACGCCGGCGTTCCGGCCGCCGGGGGCCGGAACGCGCGCCGCTCCTATGACCACTCGGTCAGGATCTTCGCCTCCTTCTCCGGATCGATGCCGTGCCTGCCGAAGGAACGCTCCGCCTCGGGGATCTCACGGAGCCAGGCCCAGGTGTCGCGTACGGTCTCGGCGACGGGACGGCAGCGCAACCCCGCCGCGTGGGCCTTCGCCGACGACGCCAGCCAGACACCGGCGAAGTCGGGACCCTCGGGTGCCCACAGCGGCAGCTCGGTCCACGGGGCGACCTCCCGGTCGAGCAGGAAGTGGTCCTTCACCCAGACGAACTCCGCGTCAGAACCCGTCACCGCCCGGCACTCCGCCAGCAGGTCGCCGTAGGTGACGTTGCCGAGCACCCCGCCGGTGAAGAAGCGGTCGCTCACCCCCGCCTCGGCCTGGGCGAGGGTGAAGGCGGCGATGTCGCGCGCGTCGATGACCTGCATCCTCGTGCCGGGATCGCCGGGAGCGAGGACCCGCCCGCCCCGGGCGACGCGGGTCAGCCACCAGGGCAGGCGGCCGACGTTCTCGCGCGGCCCGAGGATGAGGCCCGGTTCGACGATCAGGACGTTGCCGTCGAAGCCCCGCTCGACGGCGCGCTCGCATCCCGCCTTGAGCGTGCCGTAGTCCCCGTCCTCCGGACCGGCGTCCGGGGCGCACTCGAAGCGGGGCGAGCCCTCGTCGGAGCCCGCCTCGGCGGGCCAGGTGGAGCAGGCCGAGATGCTGGAGACGAACGCGTAGGTCGCCGCCTTCCCGTTCAGGGCGCGGACCGACGCGCCGACCACCCGGGGCACGAATCCGCAGACGTCGACGACGGCGTCCCACTCCCGCCCCTCGGTCAGTCGCGCCAGGTCCTCGGCGACCTCGCGGTCGCCCCTGACCGCTTCGACACCGGGCAGGTCGGCGCCGCTCCTGCCCCGGTTGAACGTGGTCACCTCGTGCCCGCGCCGCAGCGCCTCCTCGACGATCGCCCGGCCCAGGAAGACCGAACCGCCGATAACCAGAATTCTCATGTCGCTCATTGTTCGCCCGGGTTCGAGGGAGATCATCGGCTTTCACCCCTGGCGCAAGCCGTCCGCTCAGAGCGGACTCAGAGCGGACTCGGGGCGGACTCGGTGCGGACTCAGAGCGGACTCGGTGCGACCGGGGGCTGGTCGAGGATGTGGACCCGGGCCGCGGCGATGTCGAAGTAGAGGCCCACCAGCTCCAGGCGCCCCTCCCGGACGAGCCGGTCCACCCGGGGGTGGGTCCGCAGGTTCTCCAGCTGCTGGATCACGTTGATCCGGCACAGGCGGTCCAGCGGGCCCCTGTCGTCGGCGTCGTCCGCGCCCTCGCTCTCCAGCGCGGTGAAACGCGCCAGACTGTGGTCGCCGTGACGCAGCCAGCGGCCCAGCGAGGGCAGCTCCGTCGCCTGCTCCCCGCCGCCGAGCAGCGCGGCCATGGCCCCGCAGCCCGAGTGGCCGCAGACCGTGATGGACTTGACGGTGAGCGCCCCGGTGGCGTACTCGATCGCGGCCGCCACCGAGTCGTCCGGGGGTGCCGTGCCCCGGCGGGGAACCAGGTTGCCGATGTTGCGGACGGTGAACAGGTCGCCGGGACCGCTGGCGGTGATCAGGTTGGGCACGATCCGGGAGTCGGCGCAGGTGATGAACAGGTGGGAGGGCTCCTGCTTGCGGGCCATCGCGTGCAGGAACGGGCGGACCAGCGGTGCCGTACGGCGGTGGAACTCCCGTGCCCCCGCGATCAGGTCCGGCGCGGCGGGGTGGTCCTCCTCCGGGGCACGCTGGCCCGGAACGGAAGGCCCGCTCCCGCCCGGCACCTGCCCGGCGGGTACGGCGGGGCCCTGCCCGCTCCGCGTCCGCCGGCCCGGCGCGGCGAGGGCGGTGCCGTCCGGCGCGTGCCGGTCCCGGAGGTCCGCGATCGCCGCCCACCCGCGCCGCCGGTGCGCCCAGGGCAGCCACCAGCGGTCCGGCGCCCGCGGCGGGGTCTTGACCGGGAACAGCCTGGCGCCGCTGGCGGCCATGGCGTACCACTCGTCGTGGATCTCGTCGATGTCCACGGTGCCGCCCCCGCGCTCGTGCTCCTGCCGCCAGGCGTGGACGGCCTCGAAGGCCGCGTTGTCCATGAAGTCGATGTTCAGGTCCAGGTCGACCGCCGCCCCCCGGGGAATGGCACGCAGCTCCGAGGTGATCCTCGGCACGCCGAGGAAGGTCAGCGAGCCCCCGACCAGCACGTGCCAGCGGCCGTCGGGCTCGGGCGTGGCCCGTACGGTGACCCGGGTGAGGCGGCGCAGCGCCGACAGCGCGGCGATGCCCAGGCCGAGCAGGATGCCCTCGGCGAGACCCAGCAGCACGACCCCGGCCATGGTGACGCAGTAGATCGGTATCTCGCGGTGGCCGCGCAGGTTGCGCAGGTGCCCCATGTTGACCATCTGGACGCCGATGAAGACCAGCAGGGCGGCCAGCGCCTCCATGGGGATCAGCGTGATCGTCCATCCCAGGCAGACGGCGAACACGAGGATCCAGACGCCGTGCAGGACCGTGGACCAGCGGCTGCGGGCCCCGGCGCGGATGTTGGTCGTGCTGCGCACGATGACCCCGGCGACGGGCAGGCCGCCCAGCGCGCCGCTCACCATGTTGGCCACGCCCTGGGCGCTCAGTTCCCGGTCCAGGTCGGACCGCCTGCCGCCGTGCTGTTTGTCGGTGGCCACCGAGCAGAGCAGCGACTCGACCCCCGCCAGCAGCGCCACGAGCATCACCGCCGCGATGATCCCGTGCCAGTCGCCCTTCGGCCAGACCGGCGCGGCCCAGTCGCTCAGGCTCGCCGACAGGTCGATCCGGGTGACGTTCCAGCCGAACGCCGCGGCGGTCACCGAGGCCACCAGCAGGGCGGCCAGCGGCGCGGGCACGATGCGGAGCCGCCGCGGCAGGCGCGTCCAGCCGATCAGGACGCCGATGGTGAGCAGGCCGACGAAGACCGCGTGGCTGTGGTTGTCGGCGATCTGCCCGGGCAGCTCGATCAGGTTCTCCACGGCGGACCGCTGCGGGGTGCCGCCGAGCACCACGTGCAGCTGGGCCAGGGCGATCACCACGCCGACCCCGGCGAGCATGCCGTGCACGACGGCGGGCGAGACCGCCAGTGCCGCGCGCGCGACCCGGCACGTTCCCAGCAGCAGCTGCAGGGCGCCGGCCAGCAGGGTGATCGTGCAGGTCGCCCGCCAGCCGTACGTGCCGACCAGCTCGGCGACCACCAGTGAGAGTCCGGCGGCCGGTCCGCTCACCTGGACGACCGAGCCGCCCAGGAAGCCGGCGACGACGCCGCCGATCACACCGGCGACGAGGCCGGCGACCGGCGGCGCCCCCGAGGCGACCGCGATACCCAGTGAGAGGGGTACCGCCACCAGGAAGACCACCAGGGAGGCGGGCAGGTCGTGCCGTAGCACGGATGTCAGACCGCTCTTCGTGAGCGAGGTGTCGCTCTTCGTGTCCGTCCCCATGGGCCAGACACTACGATGTGGATGCCTCCTGGGTTAAGTAATTAGCGTGGCCTTTTACGGACACCGGAGGAAATCAGCGGTAATAGTCGGGGTAGTCCGGGTCCTGGGCCCGATGGTGATTTCCCCTGGAGTCCCTGTTTCCCTGTCCGTCGGCGGGGGCCGCTCCGGGCCCGTTGCCGTAGAGCTCCCCGTAGCTCGGCCAGGCCGTCTTGGCGGTGCCGTCACCGCCGGCGGAGGCGGTCTCGGGCCACGCGGAGGGGGTGGCGGGGTCGTAGCCGTAGCCGCCCGCGCCACCGCCGGCGCGCGTGTGGTCGTCGCGGGAGGAGACCGTCCTGGAGGGGCCCGTCGGGGTGGAGATCGCCGGGGTCGGGCCGGTGAGCGCGTCGTCGTCGATGGTCGCCCAGCCGGAGCTCACCTCGTAGGAGGCCGCCGACGGGGCGGCGGGCGGGGTGGCGGACGGGCCGCCGTACACCGGGTTCTGGTAGGAGGTGTAGGACGGCGCCGGATCGTCGAGGATGTCGGCGTTCATCGCCGCCGACCAGCCTCCCGAGTCGGGGGCGGTCGCCCGTGCCCAGGGATTGTCCGAGACCTGCTTGGGCGCTTCGGGCGCACCGTAGGCGGGGGCCGGGCCGGTGCCAGGGCTCGCGGGGAAACCGCCGCTGGTGGTCGGGCCCATGGGGGGCATCGGCGGGGGGACCGGTCCCGCGTCCTGGGCGGGCACCGAGCCGGGCACGCCGCGTCCCGGCGTCCCGCCGCCGGCCATCGGGCCGCGGGCGGGCGCGGGCGAGGCGCCGCGCGGATAGGGGCCGCCCAGCGGGTCGTTCAGCGGGTCGGGCCGGGAGGGCGTGCCGTTTCCGCCGCCCGCGGCCGCCGCTGCCGCCGCGCGTCCGCTGCCACGACGGGAGCTGGGACGCGGGGCGCGGGTCTCGCCGAAGGCGCCGGGGGTGGGGGCGGCGAAGGTGACCGTCTTCTGGTCGGCGAGCGCGGCGGCGGTGGGAGCCGGGTTCGGCTGGACCGGCTCGACCAGGTCGGCGAGGCCGGAGGGCAGCGAGGCGGAGGCGACGGCCGGGGCGGGCGGCGGCACCGGGGCCTGCGCGGGCCTGGGCGGCTGCGGCCTGGTCGGCAGCGGCGCCTGCATGGTCACCGCGTCCGCGTCCGTCACCGCCGGGGAGTGCCCCCGGTCGGCGGAAGCGGGACGGCTCGTGCCCATCCGGGCTGCCAAGGACCCTCCGAAACCGCCCTCGTCAGCCTGGAGCCGCGTCCAGTAGTCGTCGTCGTAGTCGTCGGCCACGCCGAACTCGTTCACGCCGCGCTTGCCGCGCGAGCTCGCGGGGCGGGGCTGCCGGGGAGGCTTCGGCTCGTCGAACGGTGTCAGGTCGGGGCTGAAGTGGTTCATCTTCGGCTCCCGAGTCGCGAAGTCGTCGATGGACACCCCGGGTGTCTGCGCCTCCTTCTCCTCCAACTCGCGAAGGCGTTCCGCGGGGAGCGCGCTCTCCCTGCGGTTCATCGACCGCATTCCCAGTGCCACGACGACGAGCACGAGGAGCACGACGGCGACCAGACTTACTACGACCGCGATCATTGCACCACCCTCAAGGCCATGGCCTTCCAGCGGCGCCGGTGAGGTCGCGCGGCCATCGACGCGACCTGCCCCCTTGCATCACCTGCGCACGGACATTGGATCTGATTGTGTCGGACCACTATGAGCGTTGTCACACCCTAAGTGAAGAATTGGTAACCATTACTACCTCCGGTGTTTGGGCTGTCACTCGATGTGCGCCGTGGTGAGCCGTCCCCAGGCGATCGTTTTGCCCGCGATGCTCTTCAAGGTCTTCTCCAGGGATGCCCCCTTGGCGAGATCGACCCTGGCGTTGAGCGCGTACACGGTGAAACGGTAGTTCTCCTGGGTGCGGCAGGGAGGGGCGTAGCCCGCCTTGCCGCCGGTCGTGCTTCCCTCGACGGCGCCCACCGGGACACTGCCCTCGGCCACCTCGTTGGTGCGCGGGTCGATGTCGAACACGACCCAGTTCACCTCTCCACCGGTGCGTGAGTTGTTGTCGACCACGATCGCGACCGACTTCGTGCCGTTCGGTACGCCCGACCACCGCAGTGGCGGGTTGCCCACCGACCCCTTGCACGAGTAGTCGGACGGCAGAGCCGCCCCGTCCCGCAGTTGGGGGCTCGAGACGCTGATCGGCTCCAGCTGTAACCGGTCGGCGGACGCGGAGCTGCCTCCCAGCCCGCAGCCTGAGGATACGACGACGAGCGCCGCGGCCAGTGCCGTTCCTGCGGCCCACCGCGGGCGGCGCGTAGACGTTTGCGGCTGCCCCATGCCCGATGATGCTACGCGGATCTGGAAGATGCGCAGACCGGATCGCGAGGTTCCACGGCGCGGAAATACTTGGGAATCGGACAGAAGCGGAGGAGGTGGAGAGTGACCTTGGACACGGAGGCCGGCTTCGCCGGCACCGGTCCCGGGCGGTCCCGCCCTCCCGGCGAGGGGCGCCACATCGGAGGGCGGCGCACCCGTACCTGCTCCGACCTGCCGCTATCCGGCGCCGGTCGGATCGCGCCGGTCGCCGTACCGTTCCCGGGGCCTCGAAGAGCGGTTCTCCGGCCGGTCCGCGGGGACCGCGGTGAGGGGCCGATCGGGAAAACAGTCATCGGGTGGATCCGATCCTGAATCGGGATCTATGTGAGACCGGAGACACGGCCGCGGGGACGGGACGGCCGGACGCGCGGGGGACACGGGCCGGGAAACCGGGGCGGCCGGGACGCGCGGGAACGCGCGGGGACGCGGGCCGGGAAACAGGACGGCGGAGACGCGCGGGGGACGCGGGCCTCCCGCGGCCTCACAGGGGCCCGCGGGAGGCGTCCGCGGGGCCCCGGGGAGGGTGGCGGCGCGGGGCTACCCGCGGCCGTCCAGCTCGCGGTAGGGCCGCCTGAGCAGGTCGACGAGCGGGATGTGCCGGACCTTGACCGGCGGCGGCTCCAGCATCCGAAGCAGCAGGTCCGCGGGGGCCGCGGGGGTCACAGGGGCGGCCGCGGCACCGGGGCGCGGCCGCAACCGGTGCAGTGAGACGCCGGGGGAGTAGAAGTCGGCCACGCGCTCCTCGAACGGCGCGTCCTCGGCCGGGACGTCCTCCACGTCAGCTCACCGCCCCGGGGCCGAGCCGGAACAGCTCGCGCAGCTGCTCGGTCGACAGGTCCGCGATCCACTCCTCACCGGCGCCGACCACGCTCTCGGCGAGCGACTTCTTCCGTTCGATCATCGCGTCGATCCGCTCCTCCAGTGTGTCCAGGCAGATGAACTTCCTGACCTGGACGTTCCTCGTCTGGCCGATCCGGAAGGCCCGGTCGGTCGCCTGGTCCTCGACCGCCGGATTCCACCACCGGTCCACATGGATCACGTGGTTGGCCCCGGTCAGGTTGAGCCCGGTCCCGCCCGCCTTCAGCGACAGCAGGAACAGCATCGGCTCGTCGTCGCGCTGGAACCGTTCGACCAGTTCCTCACGCGCGCTCTTCGACAGCCCGCCGTGCAGCCACAGCACCGGCCGGTCCAGGCGGGCGGCCAGGTAGGGACGCAGGAGGGAGCCGAACTCGGCGTACTGGGTGAACACCAGCGCCTTGTCCCCCTCCTCGACGATCTCCCCGGCGATCTCCTCCAGCCTGGCGAGCTTTCCCGATCGGCCCGCCAGCTGGGAGCCGTCCTTGAGCAGGTGGGCGGGGTGGTTGCAGACCTGCTTGAGCCGGGTCATCGTGGCCATCACGTTGGCGCGCCGCCCGGCGCCCGCCGAGCCGTCGATCCGGTGAAGCATGTCGTCGACGACGGCCTCGTACAGCCGCGCCTGCTCGGGGGTCAGAGTGCACCAGACCTTCATCTCCAGTTTCTCCGGCAGGTCGGAGATGATGGACCGGTCGGTCTTGAGCCGCCGCAGCAGGAACGGCCCGGTGGCGCGTTTCAGCGCCCTCGTGGCGTCCTCGTCGCGCCGGGTCTCGATCGGCTCCTGATAGCGATTCCTGAACCGCCTGGCGGAGCCGAGCAGCCCAGGGTTGCAGAACTCCATGATGGACCACAGCTCGGAGAGACGGTTCTCCACCGGGGTGCCGGTCAGGGCGAGCCGGGTCCCGGCCGGGATGGAGCGCACCGCCGCGGACTGCCGCGCGGCGCTGTTCTTGATCGCCTGGGCCTCGTCGCAGACCACCCGGCCCCACTCCAGCGCCGCCAGCGTCCCCAGGTCGCGCAGCGCCGTGCCGTAGGTGGTGACGACCAGGTCCGCCCGCCGTACGGCGGCCGCCAGATCCCCGTCCCGCATGCGCGAGCCGCCGTGGTGGACGTGGACCCGCAGGGAGGGGGCGAACCTGGCCGCCTCCTTCTGCCAGTTGCCGACCAGGGACATCGGGCAGATCAGCAGCGTCGGACGGGGCGAGCCGCCCTCGCGCTCCGACAGCAGCAGGGAGAGCGTGGAGACGGTCTTGCCCAGCCCCATGTCGTCGGCGAGGATCCCGCCGAGGCCGAGCCCGGACAGGAAGCTCAGCCAGGCCAGGCCCCGCTGCTGGTAGGGGCGGAGCGTCCCGTTGAGGGCCGCGGGCACGTCCACCGGGGTGAGGCGGCGCTCGGTCTCGCCGGACAGCAGGTCGCCGAGGACGCCGTCGGCGTCCACCGAGAGCAGCGGCAGCTCCTCGTCCCCGCCCTCCACGACCTCGCGGATCACCGCTCCCACGGTCGTCTCGCCGCCGTCGCCGCGCCGCTCGACGACCGCCAGCGCGGCCTTCAGCTGCCGCTCGTCCAGCTCGATCCACCGCCCTCCGACCCGGACCAGGGGGATCCCGAGTCTCGCCAGGCCGGCCAGCTCCTCCGGGCCGATCGTGTGGTCGCCGACGGCCACGTCCACCCTGAGGGCCACCCGCCCGCCCAGGCCGAGGTCCTCCTCGCCGCCGAGGGCGCGCGTGGTCAGCTTCAGGCCCAGTCCCTGGCGTCCCGCCCAGGCGGGCAGCCGTACGTCGTATCCGGCGGCCCTGAGCGCGGGCGCGCCGTTGCGCAGGAAGGAGAACGCCCAGGCGGTCTCGACCGTCAGGCCGGACGGCCGGGGGGCGCGCAGCGCGCGGTGCAGATCGGGGTGGAGCCGTACGGCCCGCGCCAGCTCGGTGTCCAGGACCTCGAGCGGCCGTTCGGGCAGCCAGGGTGCCCGCCGCCCGGCCCGGATCAGGTCGGCGGACAGGTAACCGGGCTCGTCCCCGTCCCCGTCCCCGTCGCCGGGGAGGACGGGGCCGGGAGGCGGGCCGGAACGGCCGGGAGAGCGGTCCGGGGCGGGGGCGAGGCCGAACTCCACCCGCCACGCGTCGTCGTCCCCGGCGGGCTCGATCAGCCGGAAACAGGCCCTGACGGGCCCGTCCAGCTCGTGGGCGGCGGAGAACCAGCCGTCGAGGGCCTCACCGAGGGCGGCCCGCTCGGCGGGCCTGGCGGCGGGAAGCGCGGCGTCCTCACCGGTCAGCGCGTACAGCCAGCGGTCGGGCAGCGGCGCCCTGAGCCCGGGCCGGTTGCCGAGGATGAGGCGCTCGGGCAGCGACAGCCGTGCCGCGCCGTCCACCAGGCCGTTCAGCGACTCGTCGAGCACCTCGGCGGACGGGCGTTCCCCCGGCACCGCCCTGCAGACCGGGGGCATCGCGGCGCCGACCTCGCCGAGCGCGGCCAGGTCGGCGCCGGTGAGCACGGGCCGCCAGCGGGCCGCGGGCTCGCCGTCCTCCACGACGAGCCGGGGCAGGATCCGGCCGCGCCGTACCAGGCTCCACGCGTGCTCGGCGACCACGGCGAAGTACCGCAGGGACAGGCCGGGCCGCCAGCCGGCCTCCTCGCCCGTCGCGGCCGGGTCCCCGGGCCCCGGGGCGGCCGGGCCCGCCTCCCGGACGGCAGGGGAGCCGAGCAGGTGGAGCGCGTCCGCGCGGGAGAGCAGCAGCGCGGGGACGCGCCAGGTGAGGATCCCCGGGGTGCGCGCCCGGCTCGTCAGGCCGGACTCCGGCGAGGGCAGCGGCCCGCCGGCCGAGCCGGGCAGCCGGACGGTCAGCTCGCGCTCCTCGGCTCCGGCGCCGATTCCCGCCCCGCCCGCAGCGCCGCCCGCTGCTCCGCCCGCCGCCGCGGTGGCCGGGCCGGGGGAGACCTCCTCGCCCGGGGCGGTCCCGGCGAGGGCGAGGGCCAGCGCGGACGCCGGGGCCGCGAAGGGGTGGGGGCGTATCGTGGCCCGGGAGGCGGTGCCCGGTGCGCGGGAGGTGTCCTCCGCCCAGACGGCCAGTCGCCCCTCGACCCATGCGCCGTGGATCACCAGCACGTGACACACTCCCGTTCTCGTGTTCTCGCCTTCCGGCCGGACCGCTCTCGCGAGCACGTCCCGGCGGCGCCCCGTTCTCCGGGGGCACCGCACGCCCGGCCGCCTCCGCCGCCCGGGCACGGCTCGCCCGGACAGGGTAGATCGGCCGGATGTCCCGCGCGGCGCCGCCGATCTCGCCGGGAGACCGGAACGACCGGCCACGCCGATCTCTTCCCGATCGTCCCCTGCCACCCCTCGGCCGTCGCGTGGCGCGGGAAGAACGCCGCGTGGCGCGGAAGGGCCGCCGGAGATCGCGGACATGAGGCGCGGCTCGCCGGGACGGGACCGTTTAGGCTGACAGCGTGAGCGACCAAGCCGACGAGCACGCAGACATCACGGGCGGGGCCGTGGCTCGTGTGAGCGGGCGGGCCGCCGTGCCCGGGCGCGTCCCGCTGCGGGCCCCCGCCAACCCGGTCTCCCGCAAGGCCATCGTGCTGTGGCTGCTGGAACAGCTGTTCTGGTCCGTCGTCCTGATCGGCGGCTCCTTCCTCCTCGCGCGATGGATCGACGGCGACCGATGGTCCTGGCTGCCCGGCTGGGCGCTCGACCACATCTGGTGGCTGCCCGCGCTGACCGTGGTCGCCGTGCTCCCGGGCGCGATCGCCGAGCCGTTCTGGCGTTACGCCGTGCACCGCTGGGAGCTCAGCGGGGACGTGGTCTACGCCCGTTCCGGGTGGATCAGCAGGGAGTGGGCGTTCGTCCCGGTCAGCCGGATCCAGACGGTCGACAAGGCCCAGGGCTGGTTCGAGCGGGCCCTGGGACTGGCCACGGTGGAGATCCGCACCGCCTCCCACGCCGGGTCGTCCACTATCAAGGGGCTCGACTACGGCGTCGCCGCCGCCCTGGCCTCGGAGCTCGCCCGGCGGGCCGAGGAGCTGAGGGACGACGCGACGTGACCGGGCCCGCCGAGCCGACGCGCCCCTGGGGTGACCCCGCCGACTCCCCGGACATCGTCCGAGGAGTGCCCGAGGGGGGGTTCCCCGCGCCGGGCCCGCGGGCCGCGCCCCGGGACCGGGAGGGCGTTCCGGCATGGGGCGCCCCGGACCCACCGGTTCCGCCGGACGGCCGGAACCTCGCTCCGCCGCCTTCGGAGCCGCCGCTGCGGCTCAGCCCCAAGGTGCTGCTGACGGACCCGATCCGGATGCTCCCCTCGCTCTTCCTGCCGCTGGCCGGTGTGCTGTTCATCGGCGGCTTCTCGCCCGGCTCGTTCGGGTGGGCGGCCTTCGGCGTCGTCGGCTCGGTCGTCTACGCCGCGGCGCGCTGGGCCACCTTCACCTACCGGGTCGCGGGGGACAGGATGGAGCTCACCAGGGCCCTGGTCAGCAGGTCGGTACGGACGATCCCGCTGGAGCGGATCCGCGGCGTCGACGTCAGCAACCCGCCGTTGCACCGCCTGCTCGGCATCGCCGTCCTCAGGATCGACACCGGCGCGGGCGGCGACGACAAGCAGGAGGGCGAGCTCGACGGGGTGACGGTCGCCGAGGCGGAGCGGCTCAAGGCCGTCCTGCTCTGGCACGCCCGGGCCCGGATGGCGCGGCGTGCCCAGAGCCGGGAGGGCGCCTCACAGGTCGCGACGGACGATCCCGCGATGGCCGGCGCGGTCGCCGGACCCGAGACGGGCTCCGGTGGGGGCCGGGGGAACGCGGGACCGTTCTCGGCCCGTCACGAGGTCGGTGAGACGACCCCCGAGCGGGTGTTCTTCGTGGTGCCCCGTGCGTGGCTCGCCTACGGTCCCCTGTCCGGGGCCTACCTGCTGACCCCGTTCGCGCTGGTCGCCGGTGCCGTGGGCGCGGCGTTCCAGTGGGGCTCGGAGTTCAGGATCGACGGACGGGTCGTGATCGGCGCGGGGGAGTGGCTCTGGGAGCATCCCGCGCTCCTCGCCGCGGCCCTGGTGCTGCTGGTGCTGGCCATGCCGGTCGTGGGCGCGGTCATGTACGCCGTGTTCAACTGGGACTTCACCCTGCGTGCCAGGGAGGGCTACCTCGTCGCCGAGCGCGGCCTGGTCACGCGCAGGAGCGTGTCGCTCGAGCGGCGCAGGGTGCGCGGGTTCGAGCTGGTCGAGGGGGTGGCCGAGCGCTGGGCGGGGGTCGCCCGCGCGTGGGCGATCGTGACCGGGCTGGGTGACTCGCGGACCCGGGGACAGCTGATGCCGGTGGCGCCGCGCGCCACGGTTCTGAAGGTGGTCGGCGAGGCGGTCGGCCCGATCGCCACCGGGCTGCGGGCACACCCGCCCGCCGCGCGCAGGCGCAGGCTGTTCCGCGCCGTCTTCCCGTGGCTGGTGGTCGCGGGCTGCGCGGTGGCCGCCGCCCTGGCCTGGTCGCCGCTGTGGTGGATCCCGGCGTCGGTCGCCCTGCTTCTCGCGGTGCTGGGCGTGCCGCTCGGGCTGGACCGCTACAGGTCCCTCGGTCACACCTACGACGGTTCCCGCCTGTCGGTCAGGTCGGGTTCGCTGCGCCGTTCGCAGGCCGTGATCGAGGAGCGGGCCGTGGTCGGCTGGAAGCTGCGCCAGACCTGGTTCCAGCGGCAGGCGCGCCTGCTGACCGTGACGGCCGGGGTCGGCGCGGGCAGCGGGGGCTACGCGGCGATCGACGTCGGTGAGGCCGAGGGCGTGGCCTTCGCCGCCGAGGTCACCCCCGGCTGGCTCGCGCCGTTCGTCGTCACGGAGGCCGCCGACTCCGCCGGGTGAGTCCGGCCTCTCCGCGCGGGGGAGTCCCCCCGTACGGCGAGGCGGGGGTGGCCGGAGACCCGGCCACCCCCGCCCCGTGCGGTGTGCTCAGTCCTGGCGCCGGGCGCCGAACATGATCTCGTCCCAGGTCGGCACGGACGCGCGCCGTCCCCGAGCCTTCTTCGCCGGTCGCGCCGGGGCCGGTTTCGGCGGGTCCACGGGCTTGTCCGGCACGGGCTTGGCGATCGGGGGCTCCGGAGCCGGGACGGTGGCCGCCTCCTTCGCGGCCTTCTCGGCCATGGCCCGCTCGTCCAGGCTGAGACGCGCGGCGGGCACCGCGACCGGGGACTCCTGGACCGCCCCGGCCTCGGCGGGTGCCTCGGCGGGGGGCTCGGCGGAGGACTCGGTCCGGGACTCGCCGGAGGGCTCCGTGACGGGCGCCTCGGCCGTCTCGGCTGTTTCCGCCGTCTCGGCGGAGGGCAGCTCGCGGACGGTCTCCTCGCCGTCCGTGACCGGCTCCGGTGCCGTCTCGGCGGGTCCGGGCCTGACGGCCTCGGGGGGCCGCACACCGAGCGGCAGGCGGGCGGGATCCGGCCCGGCGGCGGGCCCCGTGGCGGGCCCGGCGGCCGGTGTCGCGGTCCACTCCGGCCGGTCGGCCGTCTCGGCGGGCGCCGCGGACCCGGCCGCCTCGGCCGTCTCGGCCGGGGTGAGGGGACCGGCGGCCACGAAGGGGGCCACCGGCTCCCGCGTGGCGGCGGCCTCCGGCGCGGTCCACACCGTCTCGGAGGGGGCGTGCTCCGGAGGTCTCACCCTGGTGATGAGCTCGGGCGCCCTGGCGGCCTCGGGGGTCCTGATCGGCTGCTCGTAGGGCGGAGCGGAGTCGGGGGCGCGCAGCGGCGGCACCGTCGCCCTCGGCGCGTCGTATCCGGGGGGAAGCGGCGGCATCGGGGGTTGCGTGTAGGCCGCAGGCGGCTCGGGCTGCGACTGGGCCGCCGGGGGCTCCGGCTGGGCGTGAGCGGGCCTGGCCGGGGCGGGCGGCTCCGGCCGCAGGACGGAGGGGAAGGAGACCGGAGGCTGGTTCAGCGGCTCGGGCGTCAGCGGCGGCACCGGCGCGAGCTTGGCCACCCGGGGGACGAACGGGGTGACCGTCGAGTCCTCGACCGGCTCGACGTAATCGCCCGCGGACAGGCGCATGGCCTCCTCGTCGTGCGGGGTGATGTGGCGCCTTCGCGGATCGAAGATCCACTCGGCCCTGCGGGTGTGACCGTTCCAAACGAAACCGAGCTTGATCCGCCACAGGTTGTCGTCCCGCTTCGCGGAGTCCCAGTCGATCTCGTCGGCGGGCACGCCGCGACGGGTCAGCCGCTCGGCGACCAGGTCGCCGAGTGTGGGACCGGGAGCGGAGTCGCCCGGCAGCCGTACGGCGCAGCGCTGCGCCTGCTGGGCCATGTACTCACGTTCCTGGAGCACGGGGCCCTCGAACCACCGCACGCGCTCGACCGGGATGCCCGCCGTGGCGGCGATCTCCTCTGCGGTCTCGCCTGCGCGGATCCGAGCCTGGATCTCCTTGGGGCGCAACGGACTCTCCACTTCGATCTCGTACTGGCCGAGACGGGAGAAGTTGCCGCGGACGGCAGCGCGGAGCCGGTCGTCGACGGGCAGCGTGAACCGGGTTCCCCGGCCGGCCGTGGCCAGCACAAGGTAGGTCCCGTCCTCACTCACCGCGACGAGTCGGAGCTCCTGCATGCGAGTCCCTTCGTCGTCGTGCTCAATCTTCCCCCGGACCCTTGAGTCTCTCGCGTGTGCCGGTTGCCTGCCAGCACCGTACCCGGCATGTCCGAACATCGCCTTCCTGGATGGGGCTCGCAGCGATGTGACGCCGGTCACATTTGCTCCATTCATCTGCTTATCGGGCATCGTTGTGGAGCAGTACATTCGGAGTCCTCGTCGGATTCTCCCGAATAACCCCCCGGGCTGTCGTGAACTTGGGGCAAGACTCCGGAGACGGCGACGGGACCCGCCCGCCGGTCTCGGGGCGGAGGGCCGCCGTGGCGGTCTGGGGCGACGGGCCTGGACGGCGGGAGAGGATCATCTCCGGCGGACTCCCTCGGGGTTGAGCGGCGCGGGCGTCTGCGAATCTGCCCCCAGCGCGCGCCGGGGCGACGGCGGGACACGCCGATGCGTCATTCCTCGAAGGAGGCTTTACGCACGCCTTTACCGGAACCTTGTGACAAGGCGCCGATTCGGGGAACGGGTGGCGAGCGTGGATTCGGCCGGGGCGTCCTGCGGCACCCCCGAAGGCGCCGGATGTGCCGGGGCGCGAAGGTCTCCGCGGGGCCGCGGGGCGGAGGTCAGCCCAGGACGGTGTCCAGGTGGTCGTTGGTGAACACCCGCCCGGGGTCCAGCCGGTCCCGCAGTGCCAGGAAGTCGGCGAAGCGCGGGTAGACCGTGGCCAGGTAGGCCGCGTCCCTGGTGTGGAGTTTGCCCCAGTGGGGGCGGCCGCCGAACCCGGTCATGATCTCCTCGACGCCCTCGAAGTAGGCCGGGTTCGGGGTCGGCCGGTAGACGTGGCAGGCGATGTAGGCCGAGTCGCGGCCGTAGGCGGTGGACAGCCACGCGTCGCTGGGCGGGGTGACCCGGACCTCGATCGGGAAGGTGATCTTCCAGCCTCGCCGTTCGATCAGATCTCGGGTCTCCCGGAGGGCCTGGCCGAGGTGCTCGCGCGGGAGGGCGTACTCCATCTCCAGGAACCGCACGTCCCGCACGGTCGCGAAGACCTTGTACGAGGTGTCGGTGTGCGCCGAGGTGGACAGCGCCGCCGCGGAGACCGCGTTGATCCGCGGGATGGCGCCGGGGAACCGCGCGCCGACCCCGCACAGCGCCCCGAAGAGGGTGTTCTCCAGGAACCGGTTGTCCAGCCAGTGCCTGAAGGCGCCCGGCGGGTCGGCCGGTCCCGTGCTCCGGTTGTTGCGCTTGGTCAGGCAGGTGTCGGTGTGCGGAAGCCAGAAGAAGTCGAGATGCTCGTTGCCGGAGGTGAGCGCGTCGAGCGAGCCGAGGATCTCGGTCAGCCTCATCGGCTGCCTGACGGTGTGCAGCAGGAACGACGGCTCGACCCGGAAGGTCACCGCGGTCACCACGCCGAGCGCGCCCAGGCCGACCCTGGCCGCGTCGAACAGGTCCCGCTCGGTCACCCCGTCGCGGACCTTTCCCGTGCCGTCGGCGGAGACCGTGACGACCTCGCCGTCGGCGAGCACCAGCTCCAGCGCGAGCACCTGGTCGGCCAGCCCGCCCGCCTGCCTGCCGGTGCCGTGGGTGCCGGTCTGGACGGCCCCGGCCAGGGTCTGGGCGGTGATGTCGCCCATGTTGGCCAGGGCGAGGCCCATCCGGTCGAGCTCCTCGTTGAGAACGCTGAGCGGGGTTCCGGCCGCCGCGGTCACCCGGCCGTCGCCGACCTCGCGGATCCCGGTCAGCGCGTTCGGCCGCAGCAGCAGGCCGTCGGTCAGCGCGATCCCGGTGAAGGAGTGGCCGGTGCCGACCATGCGCACCCGCCGGCCCGACTCCGCGGCGTCCCGTACGGCCCGCGCCACCTCCTCGGTCGAGGAGGGCATGCGGACCTCCGCCGGGGTGACGGACTGGTTGCCGGCCCAGTTGCGGAAGACCTCGCTCATGCCTGCTCCTTGACTGTCGGCGTCACGAAGCACGCATGGTTCACACCGGGGGAGTCGGTTCACCTCCGCTTCGCTCGCGAATGTGAACAATACTCATGATTGCTGCTGTGGAACAGGGGTTCGCAGCCAGACCGAACCGCCGACGCCGACGATCACGGCCACCAGCGCGAAGCCGAGGGGGAGGAGGTAGGAGTTGGAGGCGCCGAACGTGTCGGTGAGCCGCCCGGCCGCCCACGAGCCGAGCGCCACGCCGAAGCCGATCGCGGTGGACAGCCACGACATGCCCTCGGTGAGCAGGCGGGCGGGGACCAGTTGCTCGATCAGCGTGTAACTCGTGATGACCGTCGGGGAGATGGCCAGCCCGGCCAGGAACATGAACGGGACCATGACCCCGATGTCGTCGATCAGGGAGAACGGGGAGATCCCCAGGACGAACACCCCCAGGGCGCGGACGAACCGGCTGCGGAGCGAGACCTTCCACTTGCGCGCGCCGTACCAGAGCCCGGAGATCAGGCTGCCGCACGCGATCACCGACAGCAGCAGCCCGGAGGCGGCCATGGAGCCGTGCTCCTCGGCGAAGGCCACCGTGATCAGGTCGAACGAGCCGAAGACCGACCCCATCGCCAGGAAGACGCACGACAGCAGCGCCACGCCGGGGATGGTGATCGGGCTGCCCGAGCGCCCGCCGCCCTCCGTGATCGGGGGTTCGGTACCGCGGTGCATGGCGAAGGCGATGGTGCCGATCACGGTGGAGACCATGGCGACGATCAGCCCGGCGTAGGGGCTGACCGTGGTGGCCAGGGCGGTGACCAGCGCGGGCCCGGCGACGAAGATGATCTCGTCGACGATCGACTCGAACGAGAACGCCACGTGCAGCTCGGAGGAACCGCCCAGGAGATGCGACCAGCGGGCCCGCACGAGCGAGCCGAGCGAGAGAGCGCTCCCTCCGACCACGACGCCGGTGGCGAACAGGGTCCAGGCCGGGGCTTTCAGCGCTCCGCAGAGCATCATGGCCGTCAGCGCGGCACCGTGCGTCAGGACGAAGGGGACGGCTACCCTTGCCTGGCCGAAGCGGTCGACCAGGCGTCCCGTGAGGGGGCCCGCGATGGCGAAGGCGACGTTGACGGTGGCCGCGACCGCGCCCGCCATGGCGTAGGAGTCGGTGAGCGCCTCGATGAGCAGCACGACGCCGATGCCCAGCATCGACATCGGCATCCGTCCGAAGAATCCCGCGACGACGAACCCTTTGACGCCGGGCCTGCTGAACAACTTCCGGTACGGCCCGACCACGAATGCCCCTCTCACACGTTTCAGTCGTCGATCGTATCGACCATTTCGGACCAAACTATTGCCGGGCACCCCATTTTTCGGGCGATCGCCCATGCTGTTGGCAGTTGGGCTAACGTGAGCGCAGTGTCGCATCATCCCAGGTTGGGGGTGTTCGTCGCGGTACTCGCCGTGATCGCCCTCGCGGTCGCCGGTGGCGCGGTGTTCCTCGTCCTGCGCCCCGCGGACCCCCCGGCGTTCGCCGCCGCCGATTCGGGTCCCTCGGGATCCTCCGGTACGAATGTCGCCGTCGGAGACCTGGCGAAGCTCGCCCCGTGGACCGGTCCCGCCCGCCCGAGCCCCCAGCCGTCCGTGCCGTCCCCGGCGACCTCGGCGACCCCGGGAACCCGGGGCACGACGACCGGCGGCCCGGGAATCACCCTCACCCCGCCCCGGCTGTTCGTGATCTCCCAGTCGACGCTGCCCGAGCGGACCAAGAACGACATCTCCCGGCTCAAGCACGTCCAGAAGATCGACTCCTTCGACGGGGGAGCGGTCAAGGTCTCCGGCGTCGGCCTCAACCTGCTCGCGGTCGACCCGGCCCGCTTCCGGGCCTGGGCGCCCCGGGCCGTCGCGGGCCACCAGGGGGTCTGGGACGCGCTGAGCAGGGGGGAACTCGTCGCCGACAGCTCGGCGGTACGCCGCCTGGGGCTGGTCCTCGGCTCGCAGTACCAGGTCGACGGCGGTCCCCGGCTGCGGGTCGCCGCCTCGGCCCCGTTCGGCCTGCCCGGTGTCGACGGCCTGGTCGGCACCGAGACGGGACGGCGGCTCGGCCTGCTGCCGGGCGTCGCGCTGCTGGTGAACGGCCCGCGGAAGGCGACCTCCGCGCTGAACGCGGGCGTGCGCGGGCTGCTGGGCTCGGGCGCGCAGGTGCTCACCGTCGGCGGGAGCCGTACGGCCGGGACCACCGGGCGCACGGGAACGGGCACAGACACCGGAACAGGCGCCGGCGCCGGAACGGGCAGCGGCACCGGCACGGGGACCGCCGCCTCCGCCGAGGGCGTGCCGCGGCCGGCCGGGCGGGCCACGGTCGGGCGGCCCGGCAGTTACCTGGAGCTCTACCGCAGGGCGGCCGCCGTCTGCCCCGGGCTCTCGTGGACGGTGCTGGCCGCGATCGGCCAGGTGGAGAGCTCACACGGGCGCAACAACGGGCCCTCGTCGGCGGGGGCCCTGGGGCCGATGCAGTTCATGCCCGCGACCTGGAAGGTCTACGGCGTCGACGGCGACGGGGACGGCGTCTCCGACATCTGGAACCCCTACGACGCCGTCCCCGGCGCGGCCAACTACCTGTGCGCCAACGGCGCCGGACAGGGCGGCGCGAAGCTGGAGAAGGCCGTGTGGTTCTACAACCACTCCTGGGCCTACGTCGGCAAGGTCATGTCCATCGCCCAGGCCTACGCCCGCACCTACCCGTGACGGCGGGGCGGGGCCGGGCAGCAGGTGGCCGCGCACGGGACGGGCTCTGGCTCGGCGAGCAGCTCGCCGACCATCGCGACGAACCGCGGATGGGTGCCCGCGGTCGCGGCCCTGGCCAGCGGCAGGCCGATCTCCCCGGCCAGGCCCGCGGCCTCCACGTCGAGGTCGTAGACGACCTCCATGTGGTCGGAGACGAAACCGATGGGCACCAGGACCACCGCGGAGGCGTCGACCTCCCTCAGGTGGTCGCAGACGTCGGGTTCCAGCCACGGGACGTGCGGGGGGCCGCTGCGGCTCTGCCAGACCAGGTCCCAGGGCCGGTCGCCGCCCACCTCGGCGGTGATCGCCGCGGCGGTCCGCCGCAGCTGCGCCTCGTAGGCCCCGCCGTGCGGTCCGGCCGTCTCGGCCATCGAGACCGGGATGCTGTGCGCGGTGAAGACCAGGCGGGCGGTGTCCCGGTGCTCGGCGGGCAGTTCCTCCAGGGCCCGGCGGGTGTGGTCGACCATGGCCGCGACGAAGCCGGGGTGGTCGGAGTAGTGCCTGAGCTTGACGACCTCGGGGGCGTTCTCGACCGCGGCCCTGGCCAGCGCGATGTCGTCGATGTACTGCCGGCAGGCCGAGTAGGAGCTGTAGGCGGAGGTGACGAAGGCGGCCGCCTTGCGCACGCCGTCCTCGGCCATCCGGCGGAGGGTGTCCTCAAGATAGGGGTGCCAGTTGCGGTTGCCCCAGTAGACGGGCAGGTCCACGGTCGGTTCGATGGCGGCGATCAGATCGCGGCACTGCTGGTTGATCGGGCTGCGCCCGCCGAAGCGCTGGTAGTGCGCCTCGACCTCGAGCAGCCGTTCGCGCGGGATGCCCCTGCCCCGCACCACGTTCTCCAGAAACGGCATCACGTCGTCCGGCTTCTCCGGTCCCCCGAACGAGACGACGAGCAGCGCGTCGTAAGTCCCCATGGGATTCATCAAACCGCATGGCGGGACGTCCTCCGGCACGGTCGCCCTGACTCTCCCGGAAAGAGGCTCTCACTCGGGTGTGTGATCGGAGAAGAGGTGCGGGGTAGGTTCGGGACGTGACCCCATTTAGCGACATCCGCGATTATGTCGGCACACCACGGTTGACATCCCTGCGGCTCTCTCCCGACGGAACCCGCCTGGTGAGCGTGGTCCAGGCCCTCAACCCCGACGGCAAGTCCTACGGTACCTCCCTGTGGGAGATCCCCCTCGACGGGCGCAGGCCGTACCGGCTGACCAGATCCGTGAAAGGCGAGGCGGGCGCGGAGTTCACCGCGGACGGCGACCTGCTCTTCGGCTCCCGCCGCCCCGATCCGGTGGTCAAGGACGGGGACGAGGACGTTCCCGCGCTCTGGCTGCTGCCCGCGGCGGGCGGCGAGGCAAGACAGATCGCGTCGAGGCCCGGGGGCGTGACCGGGTTCGCCACCGGCGGCCGGAAGGTGGTCTTCGGTTCGGACGTGCTGCCCGGTGACGAGGCGACCGAGGCGGATCGGCGCAAGGCGCGCAAGGACAACGGGGTCAGCGCGATCCTGCACGAGGACTCCCTGGTCCGTCACTGGGACCACGACCTCGGTCCCGGCGAGATCAGGTTGTTCGCCGGAATCCTCGGGGACGACCGGCTGACCGAGGTGCGGGACCTCACGCCGCAGCCGGGCAAGGGACTGGCCTTCTCCTCCTTCGACGTGGCGCCCGACGGCGCGACCGTCGTGACCAGCTGGACGGTGCACCTGCCGCACGGCGAGTTCGGGTGGCGGCTGGTGGCGATCGACCTGGTGGACGGGGGGACCCAGCGGATCCTGGCCGAGCAGGACGGTCACGACTTCGAGGAACCGGTCGTCTCCCCCGACGGGCGCCTGGTCGCGTGCGTGCGCAGCACTCACGCCACGGCCGACCGCGTCCCGGAGAGCGTCCTGTGGATCGTCGACCTGGCCACCGGCGAGGGGCACGCCGCCGACGCCGGGGGGTGGCCGGTGAACTTCGCCTGGGCGCCCGACTCCCGGTCGCTGTACGTGGCCGCCGACCACCAGGGGCGCCGCCCGGTCTTCCACGTCCCGGCCGACGGCTCGCGGGCGGTACGGCTCACCCCCGACCACGGCGCCTACCTGTCGGTCCAGGTCGCGCCCGACGGTTCCGTCTACGCGCTGCGCAGCGCCGTGGACCACCCTCCGGCCCCGGTCCGGATCACCGCCGGCGGCACGGTCGAGGAACTGCCCTCCCCGGCCCCCGAACCGCCCCTTCCCGGGACGCTGACCGAGGTCACCGCGACCGCCGACGACGGCGAGACGCTCAGGGCCTGGCTGGTGCTGCCCGAGGGCGCCTCGGCGCAGAGCCCGGCGCCGCTCCTGCTGTGGATCCACGGCGGCCCGCTGGCGAGCTGGAACGACTGGTCGTGGCGGTGGAACCCGTGGATCATGGCCCAGAACGGCTACGCCGTCCTGCTGCCCGACCCCTGCCTGTCCACCGGCTACGGCTCCGGGATGATCCGGCGGGGCTGGAGGAACTGGGGGCCGCGCACCCACGCCGACCTGATGACGATCACCGACGCCGCGCTGGAGCTGCCCGAGCTCGACGCGTCGCGGACCGCCGCCATGGGCGGCTCGTTCGGCGGCTACATGGCCAACTGGATCGCCGGGCACACCGACCGGTTCAAGGCGATCGTCGCCCACGCCGCGCTGTGGCACCTGGACCAGTTCGCGGGCACGACCGACGCGGCCATGTACTGGCAGCGCGAGTTCGGCCCCGTGGGCGGTCCGCTGCACCGTGAGCTCTCCCCGCACCTGTCGCTGGAGCGCATCTCCACGCCCATCCTGGTCGTCCACGGCGACAAGGACTACCGCGTGCCCATCGGCGAGGCCCTGCGCCTGTGGTGGGACCTGCGGCGCTCGGAGGTCGAGTCGAAGTTCCTGTACTTCCCGGACGAGAACCACTGGGTGCTCAGGCCGGGCAACGTCGTGGTCTGGTACGAGACCGTGCTGGCCTTCCTGGCCCAGCACCTCCTGGGCCGGGAGTGGAAGCGGCCGGAGTCGCTGTCGTGATCCCGGCGGGGCCGTCCGGCGGCGGGCCGGAGAAAGCGACGGGGCGCCTCCCGGTCCCCGCCGGGAGCGAGAGGGGCGAGAGGGGAAGGAGGCGGACATGGAGAGCGTCCTGACCTTCGTACGGCTGGCCGAGGAGATCTCCCGGGAGGCGGGGGAGATGCTCCTGGCCAAACGGCCCGCCAGGCCCGAGGTGCTGGCCACCAAATCCAGCCCGACGGACGTGGTGACCGCGCTCGACCGGGCCTCCGAGGAACTGATCCGCGACCGGATCAGGGCGGTCAGGCCCGGTGACGCCATCCTCGGCGAGGAGGGCGGCTCGACCGGCGACGGCAGGGTCCGCTGGATCGTCGATCCGATCGACGGGACCGTCAACTTCCTGTACGGCCTGCCCGAGTGGGCCGTCAGCCTCGCCGTCGAAGTGGACGGCGAGATCGTCGCCGGCGCGGTCAACGTCGTGCCCCGGGGTGAGGTCTTCACCGCGGGCAGGGGGGAGGGCGCGTGGCTGGGCGGGGAGCGGCTGCGCTGCAACACCGGGGTACCGCTCGGCCGCGCGCTGATCGCCACCGGGTTCGGCTACGAGGCCGGGCGGCGGAAGGTCCAGGCGGAGGTGCTCGCCCAGGTGCTGCCGCGCGTGCGCGACATCCGCAGGGGCGGCTCGGCGGCCTCCGACCTGTGCTCGGTGGCGGCGGGGCGGGTCGACGGCTACTTCGAGCGCGGCCCGCAGTACTGGGACTACGCCGCGGGCGGTCTCGTCGCCACCGAGGCGGGGGCCAGGATCGGCGGGCTCGGGGGCCGGCCGTACAACCCGGACCTCACGATCTGCGCGGCGCCCGGGCTCTTCGAGGAACTGCACGACCTGCTGGCGCCGCTCGATCCCGAACGCGACGCCTGACGTCGCCGGACGGGACGTCCCGGCGGGGCGCCGCCCACGGTGGGACGGTGCCTGGGACGGTGCCGGAGACGAACGAGCCCCCCGGTGCACGACCGGGGGGCTCGGCTCGCATCAGCGCTGGATGGGGACACCGTTGTCTGTCGCCAGACGGTGGAGATCCTCGATCTCGGCGGTGAAGGTGTCGGCGAGGTATTCGTCGCCGGAAGACCTGGCTTCCTGCAGGTTTTTGTAGGCCTGGTCGAGGCGGTGTTCGATCGTGGCGGTGAACTCGCCCATCTCACCTTCTTTCTCACGGGGGCTGAAGGATCGGGCTGGTGGGGGGACTGGCTTTGAGCTCTACCCAGAGCCTTGGGGGCTCTAAACCTTTATGTGTCTTACATCACGCGTTGTCTAGGGTGGAGACAGCCTTACCGTCGTCTTACGGGGAGTAGGGCAACAATGAATAGCCGCCTCGGCGGCTGTTTTCGGATCTTTCACGGGAGGTAACAGAGGCCGTGCGAGTGCTTGTGGTTGAGGACGAGCGGGTGCTCGCGGACGCGATCGCGACGGGGCTCAGGCGTGAGGCCATGGCCGTCGACGTCGCCTATGACGGCGCGGGCGCGCTGGAGCGGACCGGCTACATCGACTACGACGTGATCGTCCTGGACCGCGACCTGCCCAAGGTCCACGGGGACGAGGTCTGCCGCCGCCTGGTGGCCGACCGGACCGCCTCCCGGATCCTGATGCTGACCGCCTCCGGCGACGTGGACGACAAGGTGGAGGGGCTCGGGCTGGGCGCCGACGACTACCTGGCCAAGCCCTTCGTGTTCATCGAGCTCGTCGCGCGGGTGCGGGCGCTCGGCCGCCGTTCGGCCCCCGCGCTGCCGCCGGTGTTGGAGCGGTCCGGCGTCCGCCTGGACCCGGGCAAGCGGCTGGTCACCAGGAACGGCGAGGAGATCGCGCTCACGAAGAAGGAGTTCGCGGTCCTGGAGGAGCTGATGCGTGCCGAGGGCGCCGTCGTCAGCCAGGAGGACCTGCTGGACAAGGCGTGGGACGAGAACATCGACCCGTTCACCAACGTGGTGCGCGTGACCATGATGACCCTGAGGAAGAAGCTGGGTGAGCCTCAGGTGATCGAGACGGTGCCCGGGGTCGGATACAAGCTGTGAGCGTTCCGGCGAGCGGGGGAGAGGACCGGTTCGCGGGCGTCCCGGCCGAGGAGCTGGGCGGGGCGGTCCCCACCCACCCGATGATCAGCCCGCACTCGGAACGCAGGCGCGACGGCGGGCGGCAGGGCACGGTCTACCCCGTGCGGGTCCAGCCGCCCCCGCCGACGGGGGAGCCGGTGTGGGACGGGCCCCCTCCGCCCGGCGTGACGCATGTCCCGCCGACCCCGCTGGAGCGGCTGCAGGCGCTGGTCGACCGGATCAGCATCCGGTGGCGGCTGACGATCACCTACGCCGTGCTGTTCTTCATGGCGGGCGTCCTGCTGCTGTTCGTGATCTACATGATGGTCGGCTGGGCGATCGAGTCGGCCTGGCCGCCGGCCGACACGAGCGAGCTGCCGCCCTCCATCGCGATCCAGGTCCAGCAGTGGTGGAACTCCAACCTGTACCTGGCCGTCACCGGGGCGCGCAAGGTCCTGCTGACCCGGTCGCTGCTGGCCCTGGGCGGGGTCGGCATCCTGGCGATCATCATCGGCTATCTCGTCGCCGACCGCGCTCTCAAGCCGGTCCAGCAGATGACCGCGACGGCCCGCAAGCTGTCCGGCAGCACCCTCGCCCACGAGCGGATCGACCTCAAGGGGCCCGACGACGAGCTCAAGGAACTGGCCGACACCTTCGACGCCATGCTGACCAGGTTGAATGTGGCGTTCGACACACAGCGGAGGTTCGTGGCCAACGCCTCGCACGAGCTGCGCACCCCCCTGACGATCAACCGGACCGTGCTGGAGATCGCGCTGGGGGACCCGCAGGCGTCGGAGGACCTCAAGGCGCTGGGCCGTACGCTCCTGGAGGTCAACGCCCGCAACGAGCGCCTCATCGAGGGGTTGCTGCTGCTGGCGCGCAGCGAGCGCGAGCTGAGCGTGCGCAAGCCGGTCGACATGAAGGACGTGGCCGAGACCGCCGTCGAGCAGCTCGCCCCGCGTGCCGAGGAGGCCGGGGTCACGGTGACCGCCGAGCTCCAGAGCGCCGAGACGGTGGGCGATCCGGTGCTCCTCGAACGCTGTGTGGCCAACCTCGTCGAGAACGCCATCAAGCACAACCTCCCCGAGTCCGGACGTCTGTGGGTGCGTACGGGAATGGTGGAGGGAGCCCTGATTGTTCAGGTGGCCAACACGGGACCGCATGTGCCCGCGTACGAGGTGAACGGGCTCTTCGAACCGTTCCGGCGGCTCAACGCCGAACGGGTCGACTCCTCCAAGGGGGCGGGGCTCGGACTGTCCATCGTCCGCGCGGTCGTGCGGGCCCATGGGGGCAACGTGACGGCCGTTCCCAGGGACGGAGGAGGCCTCGTGGTGACGGTGAGACTTCAGGCAAGCTGATCCGGCGGGGGGCGTCTCGTTCACGCCCCACATGTGGTTGGATGTGCCGTCGAACACGGTGGTGCATGCCGCCAATGTTGTGGTTTACGCCATATTTGGCTAACCACGCCCATTGGCAGTAGGTCCCTCACGTGTAGGGAGGTTCGGCGACCATTCCGACGGGGTACCGAGCAGGAATCTATCTGGCGGATCGGGCACAAGTTGAGCCTCTCGAACGTTACACACGCGCGAACGAGCGCAGACAGATTCACCAGCCACACAGATAGATGAGGGGGATGGAGCACACCGATGGCTACCGACTACGACAGTCCACGCAAGACTGACGACGACCTCAACGAGGACAGTCTTCAGGAACTGCAGGCGCGCCGTACCGACAAGTCCTCGGGCAGCATTGACATCGACGAGACGGATCTCGCCGAGTCGCTCGAACTGCCGGGTGCGGACCTGTCCAATGAGGAGCTCTCGCTCCGGGTGATTCCTCGTCAGGCCGACGAGTTCACCTGCGCGCGGTGCTTCCTCGTGCATCACCGCAGCCAGCTGGCTGTTGAGAGGAACGGCCAGCAGATCTGCAAGGAGTGCGCGGCCTGACGATGTTCCGACGGCCTGTCCGATGTGTGTCCTTCCATCGACGGGTAGGGCTCCAGGACAGCCTTGAGGAGGTTCCGCGACATGACGTCAGAGAACAAACAGACCGGTGCTGAGCCGGGCGACTCCACGACCGGGGAGTCGGCCGGCGCACCGAACCGGCAGGAGGGCGCGATGGAGCGCCGGGACGGTGTGCCCGGCGGACCGGCGGGTGAGCCGAACGGACGGGCGGACGTCTCCGAGCGGGAGGTGGCCGAACTCGTCGGCAGGCTCACCGAGTCCGGTGACATGAACGGCGCCGAGCGGCGGCAGCTGCTCGGCCGCCTGACCGCCACGCTGGCCAAGGGGTCGAAGAAGGCCAAGGAGGCCGGGATCGGCCGGGGCAGGTGGCTGGCCGACGTGTTCACCGCCGTCGCCCCCCGCATCCCCGTCCGCGACCTCGCCACCCTCTCCGAGCACCACCACGGCCTCACCTCGGAGGACCTGGCCGACGACCTCGTGCGGACCGCGGCCAAGGCCACCATGACGGTCGGCGCCATCGGCGGAGCCCTCGCGGCGGCCGAGTTCGCCGCCCCGCCCCTGTTGCTGTCCGCCCCCGCCCAGCTCGTGGCCGAGACGCTGGTGGTCGCCGCGATCGAGGTCAAACTCCTCGCCGAGCTCCACGAGGTGTACGGCGTCCCGGTGCCCGGCACCGGCACCCAGCGGGCCATGGTCTTCGTGAGCGCCTGGTCCAAGCAGCGCGGAGTCGACCCCCTGTCTCCCGCCACGGTGTCCGTCGCGCTCGGCGCCGCCACCAAGACCGCGCTGCGCAACCGGCTGATGCGCACCCTCGGCCGTCATCTGACCACGCTCGGACCCTTCCTCACCGGAGCCGTGGCGGGCGGAGCCCTCAACCGGGCCGCCACAAGGAAGCTCGCGCAGGCGGTCAGGGCTGATCTAAGAATTAATCGGGCGCTTCCACCCCGTAAGTCATAGAAACGCCTGAATTGGGTAGTTGTTAGCAGTAGACCGACTACCTGGAGGGTTTTGTGCAGGGCCGCAGCACATTTTTGATCGTCGCAAACCGCCTCCCCGTCGACCGCGCGGGTGACGACATGTGGCGGCGCAGCCCCGGCGGTCTGGTCACCGCGATCGCTCCCGTCCTGCAACGACGGGAAGGCGCGTGGATCGGCTGGCACGGTGCCCCTGGAGAGTTCCTCGACCCCTTCGAGCACGACGGCATGCACCTCATCCCCGTGCCGCTGTCGGAAGCGGAGGTGGAGCTCTACTACGAGGGCTTCTCCAACGCCACGCTCTGGCCCCTCTACCACGACGTGGTCGCCACCCCGATCTACTCGCGCCTCACCTGGGAGGCCTACCGCGCGGTCAACGAGCGCTTCGCCCGCGCCGCGGCCGAGGAGGCGGCGGAGAACGCGGTGGTGTGGATCCAGGACTACCAGCTCCAGCTCGTCCCGGCCATGCTCCGCAAGCTCCGCCCCGACCTGCGCATCGGCTTCTTCCTGCACATCCCGTTCCCCCCGGTCGAGCTGTTCTCGCAGCTGCCCTGGCGCAGGGAGATCGTCGAGGGCCTGCTCGGCGCCGACATGGTCGGCTTCCAGCGTCCCGGCGGCGCGTCGAACTTCATCCGGCTCTGCCGCCGTCTGCTCGGTCTCCAGCACCACAAGAACGAGATCTACGTGGAGGACCGGGTGGTGCGGGCCGCGGCGTTCCCGATCTCGGTCGACTTCGGGGAGCTCGACTCACTGGTCCGCGAGCCGCACATCACCGAGCGGGCCAAGGAGATCCGTACCGAGCTGGGCGACCCCGAGTGCGTGCTGCTCGGCGTCGACCGCCTCGACTACACCAAGGGCATCGGCCAGCGCCTGAAGGCGTTCGGCGAACTGCTCTCCGAGGGTTCGATCAAGCCGGGTGAGGCGGCGTTCGTGCAGATCGCGACGCCGAGCCGGGAGCGGGTCGAGGAGTACATGCGCCTTCGCGACTCGATCGAGCTGCAGGTCGGCCGGATCAACGGCGAGCAGGGCGAGTTCGGTCAGCAGCCGGTGCAGTACATGCACCAGTCCTACGGCCGGGAGGAGCTGGCCGCGCTCTACCTCGCGGCCGACGTGATGGTGGTGACCCCGCTGCGCGACGGGATGAACCTGGTCGCCAAGGAGTACATCGCCTGCCGCAACGACCTGCGCGGTGCCCTGGTGCTCAGCGAGTTCGCCGGGGCGGCCGACGAGCTGCGGCACGCGTTCATGGTCAATCCCTACGACGTGGACGGGCTCAAGCGGACGATGCTGGCCGCGATGCGGGCCACGCCGCACGACCTGTCGCGCCGGATGCGCTCGCTGCGCAGACGGGTGGCGACCTACGACGTGGACCGCTGGGCGAAGGAGTTCCTCGCCTCCCTGGAGTCCTGACACCCCCGCCCCCGACGTACGGCGCGCCGGCCCGGCGCGCCCCGCGGCCGGGAGACGTCAGACGGAGATCTCCTGGGCCGTGTCCTGGGCCGTGTCCCGCATGGCCTTCCACGCGTTGTAACGCTTCTTCGCGGTGCGGGCGACCACGATCTGCGCGACCTGCATGCCGACCCCCATCACCACGGCGTAGCCGATCGCCTCGCCGAGGCTGATGTCCAGCGACTCGCTGTCGGCCGGCGGCTTCTTACCGGTCGTCTTCTCCCAGGCGAACCCGATGACCTTTTTGGCGGCCCACGCCGTCACGAGTCCCGCCAGGCCACCGATGGCCCGCCAGGCCAGATCCTGCTTCTCGGTCTTGTCGGCCATGTGGTTCCCTCCCTTTTCTCGCTCCGCACAAGAACACTAGTCTCCTCCAGCGGGGTACCACGTGACGCCATACCATAGGGAGGCATGACACGACAGCGACCGCACCATGCGCCCATGCCCGAGAAACCGACTCTCGACGGCCTGGAAGCCGTATGGGTAGCTCGCTGGGAGGCCGAGAGCACCTACCGTTTCGACAGGTCGCGCACCCGGGACGAGATCTACTCCATCGACACCCCGCCGCCGACCGTCTCCGGATCACTGCACGTCGGCCACGTCTTCTCCTATACCCACACCGACACGATCGCCCGCTTCCAGCGCATGCGCGGGCGTGAGGTCTTCTACCCCATGGGCTGGGACGACAACGGCCTGCCCACCGAACGCCGGGTGCAGAACCACTTCGGCGTGCGCTGCGACCCCTCCGTCCCCTACGACCCCGCCTTCCGGCCGCCGGCCAAGCCGGACGCCAAGCGTCAGATCCCCGTCTCGCGCGGCAACTTCATCGAGCTGTGCGAGCGGCTCACGGCCGAGGACGAGAAGGCGTTCGAGGAGCTCTGGCGCCGCCTGGGCCTGTCGGTCGACTGGTCGCTGACCTACGCCACCGTCGGCACGGGGGCGCGGGCGGCCTCCCAGCGCGCGTTCCTGCGCAACCTCGCCAGGGGCGAGGCCTACCTGGCGCAGGCTCCCACGCTCTGGGACGTCACCTTCCGCACGGCCGTCGCCCAGGCCGAGCTGGAGGACAGGGAGTGGCCGGGCGCCTTCCACCGGATCGGCTTCACCCTGTCGCCGGAGCAGCGGGAGGCCGGGTTCGGCGAGCGGGTCTGGATCGAGACGACCCGTCCCGAGCTGCTGCCCGCCTGCGTCGCGCTGGTCGCCCACCCCGACGACGAGCGCTACCGCCCGCTGTTCGGCACCACGGTCAGGACGCCCCTGTTCGGCGTCGAGGTGCCGGTGCTGGCCCACCACCTGGCGGAGCCGGAACGGGGCTCCGGCATCGCGATGATCTGCACCTTCGGCGACGTCACCGACGTCACCTGGTGGCGCGAGCTGGACCTTCCGACCAGGGCGGTCGTCGGCAGGGATGGCAGGCTGCTGCCAGAGGCGCCGCAGGGCGTCCCCGCGGAGCCGTACGCCGAGCTGGCGGGCAGGACCGTGCACGGCGCCCGCGAGCGGATCGTGGAGATGCTGCGCGGGTCCGGCGAGACGGAGGGCGAGCCCCGGCAGGTCAGACGCCCGGTGAAGTTCTACGAGAAGGGCGACCGCCCGCTGGAGATCGTCACCACCCGCCAGTGGTACATCCGCAACGGCGGCCGCGACCGGGCGCTCAGGGACGCCCTCCTGACCCGGGGCCGGGAGCTGGCCTGGCACCCGCCGCACATGAGGGTCCGCTACGACAACTGGGTCGAGGGACTGGCGGGTGACTGGCTCATCTCCCGGCAGCGCTTCTTCGGCGTGCCGATCCCGGTGTGGTACCCGCTGGACGAGGCGGGGGTGCCCGACCACTCGGCGCCGATCCTGCCCGAGGAGTCCTCGCTGCCGATGGACCCCGCGACCGACGTGCCGCCCGGCTACACCGAGGATCAGCGTGGCAGGCCGGGAGGCTTCGCCGGCGACCCCGACGTCATGGACACCTGGGCCACCTCCTCGCTGACCCCGCAGATCGCGGGCGGCTGGGAACGGGACGAGGACCTGTTCAAGCGGGTCTTCCCGATGGACCTGCGCCCCCAGGCCCACGAGATCATCCGAACCTGGCTGTTCTCGACCGTGGTCAGGACGCATCTGGAGGAGGGCGCCCTGCCCTGGAGCGACGTCGCCATCTCCGGGTGGATCCTCGACCCCGACCGCAAGAAGATGTCCAAGTCCGTGGGGAACGTCGTCACCCCGCTCGGCCTGCTGGAACAGTACGGCTCCGACGCGGTCCGCTACTGGGCCGCCAGCGGCCGCCCGGGTACCGACACCGCCTTCGACACCGGGCAGATCAAGATCGGCCGCCGCCTGGCGATCAAGATCCTGAACGCCTCCCGGTTCGTCCTGGGCCTCGGTGAGGACGGCGGCGAGGTCACCGAGCCGATCGACCTGTCGATGCTGGCCCGGCTGGGAGAGGTGGTCCGCGAGGCCACCGAGGCCTTCGAGGCCTACGACTACACCCGCGCGCTCGAACGGACCGAGCGGTTCTTCTGGGAGTTCTGCGACGACTACCTGGAGCTGGTCAAGGCCAGGGCCTACGACACCGGCGCCGGCGCGCGCTCGGCCCACGCGGCGCTGCGGGAGGCGCTGGACGTCATGCTCCGGCTGTTCGCCCCGTTCCTGCCGTTCGTCACCGAGGAGGTCTGGTCCTGGTGGCGCGAGGGGTCGGTGCACCGCGCGGCCTGGCCGGCGGCCGCCCGCCCCGGCGGCGCGCCCACCGGGGAGCCGGAGCTGCTCCCGGTGGTCGCCGCGGTCCTCGGTCACGTCCGCAGGGCCAAGTCCGACGCCCGGCTGTCGATGCGCGCCGAGGTGGCGCGCCTGACCGTCACCGGTGAGCGGGCCGGCCTCGTACGGCAGGCGCAGGACGACCTGTGCGGCGCGGGCGCCGTCGAGGAGTTCGTGCTCCAGCAGGGTGAGGGCGACCTGAGGATCGAGGTCGTCCTCACCTGATCGCGCACACGAATCTGTCCTTTCCGTTCAGCGGTCCTGCCGTACGGTCGATACACGAGCAGGTGAGGAGAGGAGAGGGCATGGTCCCAGGCTGTGGCAACTGCAGCTGCTACCTCGACGACAGGGTGATAGCCCGGCCGCCCGAAGAGCGCTGATCCGAACCACGCGAGGAGGGGCCCGGATTACCGAACCGGGCCTCTCCCTTTACGTGTCCGGCCGATAACCATGCGCGTCACAGGCCGTGGCATGACAGTCTGGAAGGGTGATCTCCGATCGGGAACGTCTGACGAACCTGGTGCCGCGCACCTTGCTCCGCGTGGCCCTCTGGAGCCTGTGCCTGATCATCATCGGCTGGGCCGTGTTCTACTTCGCTCAGTTCATCGCGGTGTTACGCATCGTGGCGCTGCCGGTGGCCATCGCGCTGCTGCTGACCGCGCTGCTGTTCCCGCTCACCCGCAGGCTCAGGGCGGTCGGAGTCAGACCGATCTACGCCACCTGGATCACCATGCTGGTCGCGCTCGCGCTGCTGGGCGGCATCGGGTGGTTCATCGGACTGCGGGCCAACGACGAGTTCCCCGGCCTGGTCGACCAGGTGCGCAAGACCTCCCAGACCCTGGAGCAATGGCTCTACACCGGGCCGCTGCACCTGCAGCCGACCCAGCTCACCTCCTGGATCAACGAGATCACCAACCAGATCACCACGCAGCGCAACCAGATCACCCAGACCGTGCTCACCGGCGCCACGGTGGCCCTGGAGGTGCTCGCCTCCATCGTGCTGCTGCTCTTCATCACCTTCTTCCTGCTCAAGGACGGCGACCGCATCTGGGTGTGGTTCCTGAAGGCGTTCGGGGCGGCGGCGCCCCGGGTCGACCGGGCGGGACGGGTCGCCTGGGTGACGCTCTCGCACTACGTGCAGGGCACCGTGGCGGTCGCGGCCGTGCACGGTGTGGTCATGGGCATCGTGCTGGCCGGAATGGGCGTGCCGCTCTGGGCGCCGCTCGCCGTGCTGATCTTCGTGGCCAGTTTCATCCCGATCGTCGGCATCTTCTTCGCCGGGGGCGTCGCCACCCTGGTGACCCTCGGCGCCAAGGGCCCGATCTACGCCCTGATCTTCCTGGGCATCCTGGTGGTCGAGCAGCAGCTGGAGAACCACGTCCTCCAGCCGCTGATCGTCGGCAGGGCGCTGAACTTCCACCCACTGGCGATCATCCTGGTGCTGGCGGTCGGCGGCATCGTGGCGGGCATCGCCGGGGCCGCGGTCGCGGTGCCGGTCGCCGCCGTGATCTACCGGGCACTGCCGGAACTGATGGGCGACCGGCCGATCGCGCTGCCTCCGGCGCCGGAGCACCCGGCGCCCCCGCCGGAACCGGGGGCCGCGAGACCGGCCGGGCCCGCCGGGGACACCGGGTCCGGCGAGGCCGACGCGTCCGACGGCGGTGGTGCGACCGGTGCGGCCGGTACGTCCGACGGCGGTGGTGCGTCCGGCGCGGAGGCCGGGCCGGGCGGACGGAGCGGGCCGGAGACCCCCGCCGGGCCCGCGAATGAGGAATCCCCGCAGCACAGGGGGTAACGTTCTGCTCCGTGACCCGTTCCACCGTGACGACCCCTCCGCCGGAGGCCACCGTGCCGCGGGCGCGACCGGACGCGCCCGCGCCCGGCACCCCGCTCGGCCCCCACTACAGCCGCTGTTTCGGCTGCGGGGAGCAGCACCCGACAGGCCTGCACCTGAACGCCACCAGCCCCGACGGGGTCACGGTGGTCGCCGAGTTCACCGTGGGGGAGGCTCACCAGGGCGCGCCCGGCCTCGCGCACGGGGGCGTGCTGGCCACGGCGATGGACGAGGTCATCGGCATGTCGATCTGGCTGTTCCAGCGCCCCTACGTCACCGGGCGCCTGGAGACCGACTACCTGGCGCCCGTTCCGGTGGGCGCGACCCTGCATCTGCGCGCCTGGTGCACCGGGGTGTCCGGGCGCAAGGCGTACCTTGAGGCTGAGGGGCGAATCGGCTCCGCGGAGGGACCGGTCGCCGTGCGGGCCGCCGCGCTCTTCATCGAGGTGGGCATGGAGCACTTCGCCAGGCACGGAGACGCCCAGGCGATCATCGACGAGCATCACGATTACGAGGTGAACCCGTGACCGGCAAGGTCGAGGTGTTGATTCACCGGCTTGACGCCGAGCTGCCCGTACCGTCCTACGCCCACCCCGGCGACGCGGGCGCCGACCTGTACGCCGTCGAGGACGTCGAACTGCTCCCCGGGGAGCGGGTCATGGTCGGTACCGGCGTGGCGATCGCGCTGCCCGACGGATACGCCGCGTTCGTCCACCCGCGCTCCGGCCTGGCCGCCAGGCACGGGGTGACGCTCGTGAACGCGCCCGGTACCGTCGACGCGGGCTACCGGGGCGAGATCAGGGTGACGCTGCTCAACACCGACACCAAGGACGCGGTACGGCTGCGCCGAGGAGACCGCATCGCCCAGCTCGTGATCCAGCGGGTGGAAAAGGCCGTGTTCTACGAGGTGGACCGGCTGCCCGGCTCGGCGCGAGGCGCCGACGGGTTCGGATCGACCGGTCGCTGACAAGGGGGCGGACCGGATGAGAGACGTCGAGGCGCGGACGACCCCGCCGGAGCCGCCCTCCGGCGGAGCCGCCGCCGGTGAGACGGGGCCGGTCGGCGAGTCCCCAGTGAACCTTCAAGGAGTGTGAGGAAAATGTTCGGACGTCGCCGTCGCGAGGAGACCTCCCCGGCCCCGGCCGCGGAGGTCGAGCAGGCCGAACGGGCCCCGGAACGTGAGTCGGGGCCGTGGGACTCCGGCGAGCCGTACCCCGAGCGGGAACGAGTGGATCTGGGGGGCATGCGCCTGCCGGTGGACTCCGGCTTCGAGGTGCAGCTCAACCTGGCCGGTGACCACATCGTGGGCGCGGTCGTCTTGTTCGAGGAGAGCGCCCTGCAGCTGCACGCCTTCGCCGCGCCCAAACGCAACGGGATCTGGGACGACATCCGCGCCGAGCTGGCCCAGGGCGTCAGGAACGCCGGAGGCACGGCCGAGGAACGGGAGGGACCGTTCGGAGTCGAGCTGGCGGCCCAGGTCCCGGCCGACGAGGCGCCTCCCCAGCCCGTCCGCTACATCGGCGTCGACGGGCCGCGCTGGTTCCTCCGCGCGGTGATCAGCGGCCGTGCCGCGCTGGACGCCGGGGTCGCGGCGACCCTGGAGGGGGTCGTCCGCGACCTCGTGGTGGTCCGCGGGGACGAGCCGATGGCGCCCAAGGAGGCGATCGAGCTGCGGCTTCCGCCCGAGGCCAGGAACGCGGTCGAGCAGCGGGCCGGCCAGGCCGACGTGCCCGACCTCAACCCCTTCGAGCGCGGTCCGGAGATAGCGGAGATTCGCTGACGTGGGGGATCGCGTACGCTGATTCAACACGTATGTGAAGGAGAGGTCGTGGGTTCTCAGGAACCGCATAAACAGGGCGGCTTTCGAGGCTTCCTCCGGCGGCTGACGACGAGCCAGGAAGAGCTGGAGGCCACCGAGCTCCAGCAGGACCTCGATCGTCACGGCGCCACGCCGATCGTCTCGTGCGGCGGCCGGCGCCGATTCTGTGTAACCGGAACACTACGGACCGTTACACTCCGTCCTCGTGGGGGTGCGCCCGCCCTGGAGGCGGAGCTCTACGACGGTTCGGATGTGATCGACCTGGTGTGGCTGGGGCGCCGGAAGATCGCCGGCATCGAACCGGGCCGCATGCTCCTGGCCGAAGGGCTCGTCAGCCTTCAGGATGGGCGCAAGGTGATGTTCAATCCCAGATACGAGCTCCGCCCGGCGGGCGGTGCGTGAGCGATCGACTATCACGGAGCGGTGAGCGAGAGCAGATGAGCACGACCGAGGAGAACACCGCGCACGCCACGGTCGAGGCGGCCATGCGGGGTCAGCTGGCCAAGGCCTTCGGCGGCGTGCGGGGCACCATCGAGGCCGCCGTGCCCACGATCGCCTTCACCGTGATGTGGATCGTGACCTCCGACCTGCGGATGTCGCTGATCGTCAGCGTCGCCGCCGCCGTGGCGCTGCTGCTGGTGCGGGTGCTGCAGCGCTCGACGCCGCAGTTCGTGCTCAACAGCCTGGTCGGCATCGGCATCGGAGCCTTCTTCGCCTCCCGCACCGGTGAGGCGAAGGACGTCTTCCTGCCCGGCATCCTCTACAACGCCGGATACGCCATGGCGATGCTGCTGTCGATCGTCACGCGGTGGCCCGTGGTCGGCTTCCTGATCGGCTCGGTCACCGGCGACCCCACCTCCTGGCGCAAGGACCCGGACGTCGTGCGCCTGTGCTCCAAGCTCACCTGGATGCTCATAATCCCGTGCGTGGTCCGGGTGGCCGTGCAGCTTCCCGTCTATCTCATCGGCGGGAACGACGCGGTCGCCGAACTCGGCATCCTCAAGATCGTCATGGGGTGGCCGCTCCAGGTCGCGGGCCTGGCCGCCATGGTCTGGCTGCTGGCCAGGGGGCGGACCCCGATCAGGCCGGCCGTCCCCTGAACGCGACGGTCCCGTACGGCCGTGCCGTACGGGACCGTGACGCCGGATCGCGGGAGATCAGTTCGGCGAGCGGTGCGGCGAGAGCAGCCGCCCCAGCTCCTCCTCGACCTCCTGGCTGGCCACGAACATCAGCTCGTCGCCCGCCTCCAGCGGGTCATCGTCACTGGGGACCAGCACCCTTCCCTCCCGCAGGATCGCCACCAGGGCGGTGTCGGCGGGCCAGGGCACCGAACCCGCACGGTGGCCGACGACCGGGGCGTCCTCGGGCAGGGTCAGCTCGACCAGGTTGGCCTGTCCCTGGCGGAAGGTCATCAGGCGGACCAGGTCGCCGACGCTCACCGCCTCCTCGACCAGCGCGCTCAGCAGGCGCGGGGTCGAGACGGCCACGTCCACGCCCCACGACTCGTTGAACAGCCACTCGTTCTTGGGGTGGTTGATCCTGGCCACCACGCGCGGCACGCCGTACTCGGTCTTGGCGAGCAGTGAGACGACGAGATTGACCTTGTCGTCGCCGCTGGCGGCGACGACCACGTGGCAGTCGGCCAGGCCCGCCTCGTCGAGGGAGGAGATCTCGCAGGCGTCGGCGAGCAGCCACTCGGCCCTCGGCACGGTGTCGATCTTGATGGCCTTGGGGTCGATGTCGATGAGCAGGACCTCGTGGCCGTTCTCCAGGAGCTCGGCGGCGATGGACCGTCCCACGGCTCCCGCACCCGCGATGGTGACGCGCATCAGTGGCCCTCCTCCGGCCCGCCGGAGAGCACCTTGTTGATGCGCTCCATGTCGTTCTCGGCCGCCATGACGTGCAGGATGTCGCCTTCCTGCACCACGGAGTCGTTCTTGGGGAGCAGGGTCTCGCCCATCCGGTTGATGAACGCCAGGCGGGTGGCCGCGGCCTCCTCCAGGTCTCTCGCCCTGATGCCGATCCAGCCGGGGTGGTAGGCGACCTCGGCCAGCACCACCGATCCGGTGGGGTCGCGCCACAGGGGTTCGGCGCCCTCGGGCAGGACCCGGCGCAGGATCTGGTCGGCGGTCCAGCGCACGGTGGCCACCGTGGGGATCCCCAGCCGCTGGTAGACCTCGGCACGCCGGGAGTCGTAGATGCGGGCGACCACGTTGTCCACGCCGAACGTCTCGCGGGCGACCCTCGCGGAGATGATGTTGGAGTTGTCGCCGCTGCTGACCGCCACGTAGGCGCCCGCGGACTCGATGCCCGCCTCCTCCAGGACGTCGCGGTCGAAGCCGATGCCGGTCACCCGGCGTCCCCGGAAACCGGCGCGCAGCCGACGGAACGCCTGAGGGTCCCGGTCGATGATGGCGACCGAGTGGCCGCTGTCCTCCAGGATGTGCGCGAGGGTCGAACCGACCCGGCCACATCCCATGATCACGATATGCATGCTCCCCCGCCGGTCGCGTTGAGGCGGATCTTGTTGCCGATGTACCTAGCCAGTATGGCCCGCTCAGGGAGTGCCGCGTCAGCGGGGCGTATGGATGGGGACTAGCATCGGCAGACGTGTCAAAGGTGACGGACCTCGTCAAGCGCCTCTTCATCGGGCGCGCGCTGCGCAGCACGCAGTTACATGAGCAATTGCTCCCTAAACGTATCGCGCTGCCCGTTTTCGCGAGTGATGCCCTCTCCTCGGTGGCCTATGCGCCACAGGAGATCCTGGTCATTCTCTCCATCGCCGGACTTTCGTTCTACAACTTCGCGCCATGGGTGGCGGCGGGCGTCGTCCTGGTGATGCTCACGGTCGTGGCGTCCTACCGGCAGAACGTGCACGCCTATCCCAGCGGCGGCGGCGACTACGAGGTGGCCACGGTCAACCTGGGCCGCAACGCGGGCCTCACGGTCGCCAGCGCGCTCATGGTCGACTACGTCCTCACCGTCGCGGTCTCGGTGGCCAACGGCGTCGACTACGTGGGCGCGACCATTCCCTACGTCGCCGAGCACAAGCCGCTGGTGGCGATCGTCATCGTCATCCTGCTGACACTGGTCAACCTGCGCGGCATCCGCGAGTCCGGCGCGGCCTTCGCGGTCCCCACCTACGCCTTCATGATCTCGGTCATCGGACTGGTCCTGTGGGGCGGCTTCCGGCTGCTCGTCCTCGGCGACGAGCTGCACGCCCCGACCGCCGACTACCAGATCGTCACCCAGGAGAGCGACCTCACCTCCCTGGCGGCGGCCTTCCTGATCCTGCGCGCCTTCTCCTCGGGCTGCGCCGCGCTGACCGGTGTCGAGGCGATCAGCAACGGCGTCCCGGCCTTCCGCAAGCCGAAGAGCAAGAACGCCGCGACCACGCTGCTGATGATGGGCCTGATCGCGGTGACGATGTTCGTCGGCATCATCACGCTCGGCCTGGCCTCCGGCGTCAAGCTCGCCGACCCCGCCACCGTCGCCCACGACGTGCTCATCGGCGGCAAGCCCGCCGGTCCCGGCTACTACCAGCAGCCGATCATCGCCCAGGTCGCCGACGCGGTCTTCGGCAGCGGGTCGCTGTTCTTCTTCGTCATCGCCGCCGTCACCGCGCTGATCCTGTTCCTCGCGGCGAACACCGCCTTCAACGGCTTCCCCGTGCTCGGCTCCATCCTGGCCCAGGACCGCTTCCTGCCCAGGCAGCTGCACACCCGGGGCGACCGGCTGGCCTTCTCCAACGGCATCGTCATCCTGGCCGCGGGCGCCTGCCTGCTGCTGTGGGGCTTCCAGGCGGACGTCAGCCGCCTGCTGAACCTCTACATCGTCGGTGTCTTCGTGTCGTTCACGCTCAGCCAGATCGGCATGGTCCGGCACTGGACCCGCCACCTGAAGACCGAGACCGACCCGAAGGTCAGGGCGCAGATGCGGCGCTCGCGGGTCATCAACTTCTTCGGCGGCGTCATGACCGGCGTGGTGCTGGTCGTCGTGCTGCTCACCAAGTTCACCCACGGCGCGTGGATCGTCTGCGTCGCCATGCCGGTGCTGTTCCTGACCATGAAGGGCATCCACCGCCACTACGAGAACGTGGCGGCCGAGCTGGCCGTGGCCGACGACCTCCAGGTGGACGAGTCGATGCTGCCCGCGCGCAACCACGCCATCGTCCTGGTCTCCAAGATCCATAAGCCGACCCTGCGCGCCCTCAGCTACGCCCGCGCCACCCGCCCCTCGACGCTCGAGGCCGTCACCGTCGGGGTCGAGGGCGAGGAGGCACGGGCGCTCCAGGAGGAGTGGGAGCGCCGGGGCATCCCGGTCCCGCTGAAGATGCTCGACTCGCCCTACCGCGAGATCACCCGGCCGGTCCTGGAGTACGTCAAGTCGCTGCGCCGCCGCTCGCCCCGCGACGTGGTGACCGTCTACATCCCCGAGTACGTCGTCGGCCGCTGGTGGGAGCACCTGCTGCACAACCAGAGCGCGCTGCGCCTCAAGGGCCGTCTTCTCTTCCAGCCCGGCGTGATGGTCACCAGCGTGCCCTGGCAGCTCCACTCCTCCGACCGCCTCAAGGGACGCCCCGAGCCCTTCGCCCCGGGCGCGGTCCGCCGGCCTCGCCACGATGCGGCTCGGCCGGAGGTGGCTCGGGAGTCCGACGCCAAGGCTTAACCTTTCGTATGTACTCCTGACCGCGGGGAGGCTTGAGGCGACGACGAACCTTGGGGGCGTGGCGATGGCGATCGAACTGACTGTGGGACCCGTCGCGCACGGTGGCTGGTGCGTCGCCCGTCATGACCGCCGGGTGGTCTTCGTCCGGCACGCGCTCCCCGGCGAGCGCGTCCTCGCCGAGATCACCGAGGAGACCACGCGGTTCCTGCGGGCCGACGCGGTCAAGATCCTCGAAGCCTCCCCCGACCGGGTGACCCCGCCCTGCCCGTTCGCGGGGCCGGGCCGCTGCGGCGGCTGCGACTGGCAGCACGCCTCCATCGACGCCCAGCGGCTGCTGAAGACCGAGGTGGTCGCCGAGCAGCTGAAGCGGCTGGCCGGGATCGAGTGGAAGGGCATCGTCGAGGAGGTGCCCGGCGCTCCCGACGGGCTGGGCTGGCGCACCCGCGTCCAGTTCGCCGTCGACCGCGACGGAGTCCTGGGCCTGCGGCGCCACCGCTCCCACGAGATCGAGCCGGTCGACGCCTGCCTGATCGCCCACCCCGAGGTGGAGAACGTCGGGGCCGAGGTCATGAACTGGCGCAACGCCTCCTCCGTCGAGGTCATCGCCTCCAACACGGGGGACCAGGCGGTCGTGGTGGCCCCCAAGCCGCGCCGTACGGTGGCCGTGCCGGACCTCGACACGAGCGTGGCGGTCTTCGTGGACGAGGGCGGCGGGCAGAGCCGCGTCGTCCACGGCCGCAACCACCTCGTCGAGCGTGTCCGAGACCGCGACTTCCAGGTCACCGGGAGCGGCTTCTGGCAGGTCCACCCCGGCGCCGCCACGGTGCTGCTGGAGGCGGTCCTGGAGTTCGCCGCCCCGCAGCCGGGGGAGTGGGCCCTCGACCTCTACTGCGGGGTCGGTCTGTTCGCCGCGGGCCTGGCCGAGGCGGTCGGCCCCGAGGGCGCGGTGTTCGGCATCGAGTCCGAGACCGTGGCCGTGCGTGACGCCGAGCGCAACCTTCGCGACCTGCCCCAGGCACGCTTCGCCCGGGGCCGCGTGGAGAGCGCTCTCGACCGCTACGGCATCGAGCGGGCCGACCTGGTCGTCGTCGACCCGCCCCGCGCCGGTCTCGGCCGCGAGGTCGTCGACCGGATCACGGCCCTGGAGGCCACCCGCATCGTCTACGTCTCCTGCGACCCCGCGACCCTGGCCCGAGACCTCGCCTGGTTCGCCGACCAGGACTACCGCCTCGCTGACCTGCGAGCCTTCGACGCCTTCCCGATGACCCACCACGTGGAGTGCGTGGCCCTCCTGGCCAGAGACTCGATCTAGCCCCTGACCAGGAGTTATGCAACACGTCATCTGTCGGTGTGAGTCACCGTGAACCGGCGTTTTTCAAGATCGTTGCGCACGGGATGCGCACGATCATGAAACGTGAGCCGTCGCCCCGAGTGGACGGGTGGCCAGAGCGAGTAGACAGATAGTCGGAGCACGCGCGAACGCCCCCGTCCTCCGTGTTGGAGGCGGGGGCGCCGTCATGCCGTTCAGTGCCGCGTCAGTCGAGCAAAATGATTCTGTAGCCGACCAGCTTGCCCGATATGGACGCCATCGATATCTCGCCGACCCCTACCGGGTCGCCAGAGCGGTAGATGTACCCCACCTGAGGGTCTACGTGCAGGCCCTCGGCGTGGATCGCTTGCCGGCCCGTGCCACCCGTGCACTGGCTGTAGGCGGTGTTACCCGAGTGCCACGCGGTGCAGCCTGTCAGGGTGGCGTAGGCGGGGGATGCGGAGCCCACCAGCAAAGAGGCGGTGAGCAGGGCGGTGGCGGACACAGCCGCAGCCCGGTTTCTTCTCATGTGCGCTTCCTCCGGTTCCGAAGGTAAATGGCGCTTCCGGTAAGAAACTTTCCTAAGTGGACGATACGTCCCAGGAAGGGCGAATCAAGCGCTTTCCGCGCCTCCACCAGGACAACAGCGCCTCACAGGCCGAGCCCCACTCTCCGTGTCGGAGGCGGGGGCCTCTTGCTGTTCGGGCCTGGCAAAACAGCCTCAGGGCACGGACCATGCAGCCGAAATATGGGAAACCGGGATCTCCTCGACCCCGGCGATCGGTGCTCATCTGAAGGTGTTCCCTACCAGCCGCAAGGAGACCTCGTGAAAATCCGTCGACTATCCACCGCAGCCGTACTCGCGGCGATGAGCGCCGGCGTCCTGGCCGGCGCGACACCCGCCGTTGCCTCCAGCCAGGCAAGCGCCACCACGGCCTCTGCCAGTGAGCACCCCTCTCTGATTGCAGAGCAGTGGTATCGAAAAGGTCCCTACCCGACCCTGGCTGCCTGCCATGCGGCACTGCTGTATGAATTCACCGACCTACCGATAACCGACTGCTATTACTACGACGGCGATCGGCGCCCGGGGATGCTGGGGTACTACTACGACATATACCAGTGACGAACGGGACGCATCCCGCCTGCCCCGTGACGAGTGCGGTTGACGCCCCCGCCGTCTCCGACCGGAGGCGGGGGCGTCCTGCTGTCTACCCGCACACGATCACCCCACCACGAGAACAGCTCACACCATGCCGGTTCCACGCCCCGTCTCCATGCCAGAGACGGGGCTGTCGCGAGCAGGAATGCCGGCACTAATCACCTTGCAGCTGAACAGTGGCGCTTCGCGCATTGCAGGAGGCAGTCGACGTACTACCCGTACCCACCCACGGGCCGTACTTGATGTAGTTCTGCTGCCCCTGACGGGCACAGCTAACCGCGACCCGGTGGCTGCCACTGCCCGACGCGCAATAGGACCGTCCATAGCTGCCTGTGAAAACCGTCGCCTGACAGTTTTGGGGCCAGGCGAAGGCGGGCGAGACGTTCAACGTCACAATCCCGGCAGCCATGACCGCGGCGGCGCCCACCACACTGGCGAGCTTGCGGATAAGGATCATTGCCGTCCTTCCGGTGAGATACGACAAGTGCCCGTCCGAGGCACCCGGCACCAAAGTTCTCAAGTAACGGCCGCGAAGTCGTTGCCGATTTCCGCACGGTTGTTGTCGCTTCCTGCACGGCTACGCCGACCCCGCCCGGCCGCCGCCCCGTACTCTGACCACAACACCGGAGGAGGACCCGTGAGCGAGGTCATCACCACCGGCGTCGGCGACCGCTACCATGCCACCGAAAACTGCCGCGCGCTCCAGGCCGGCCGCCTCGGCGGCGAAGCCCAGGGCTACCGGCTACACGAGACCCGCCGATTTCCGAGCGCCGCAGAAGCCGAAGCTGCGGGCCGGACACCATGCGGAATCTGTGTGGGACGGGACCTCGCCGCCGGCGGGAGCCAGAAGAAGGCAGACGCCATCCTGCGAGGTGAGGACGATGAGCTCCAGCCCGACCCTGCCGATCTCGCCCGCATGCTCGAAGGAATCGAGGAGCGGCGAGCTGCACCGGCCGGACCGGACAGCGTTGAAGAGATCCACGCATGGTTGGCGGCCCGCTTGAGCCGGCCGGACCGACGACCGGTAGACGGACGCGAACAAGCCCCGCCGCTCCCTCGGGAGCGCGGGGCTTTCTGCTGTTCAGGCCCGGCGAAACAGCTGTGAAACGCAGGCCATGCGGCCGAAATATGGAAGACCGGTAGCTCCCCGACCTCGCCGATCGGTGCTCCCCTGGAGGTGTTCTCCCACCCGACCGTGAGGAGCCACCGTGAAGATCCGTCGACTACCAGCCGCAGCCCTGCTCGCAGCGGCACTGGGCACCGCCGCCCTGGCCGGCGCCACACCGGCCGCCCTGGCGGGCGCCGCACCCACCGCCATGACAGGCCTAACCGTCCCCGCCGTCGCCGCGACTTTGCCGCCGGACTGGTACGAGCGGGGCCCCTTCGCCACTCTGGAGATCTGCAAGGCACGCCTGCAGGCAGAAGCCGAGAACGGCGGAATCAACGGGGCACGCGCCTGCCACTACGAGGACCGGCCGTACCAGTGGCAGGATGGCTACTACTACGCGGTGTACATCCCCTGACCCTGACCGGGCGCGACCCGGCCACCAGCGCGGGGCGCGCCCGCCTCAGCCCCTGGCAGCCTTCTGCGGCGCCATCCACGCGGCGTGCCGACCGCCGGTGCCACCCCACCACTCGTGACGGTTGAGCGCCTCCAACGCCTGCAAGCGGGCCTCCCGTGCAGCCTCCGGCTCGGCCCGCTGCTCGTCGGTCATGGCCCCCTCAAGGACTTCCTGCGCCGACGGCAGCGCGGCCGTGACCTCCTGCACCCGGGCGTCCGCCGCCCAGTAGGCGCGCTGGAGGTCGAGCAGGCGGGTGTGGATGTCGGCGGTGGTGTAGGTGGGCCGGTCGGGGTTGCGGACGTCGATGACGCGCAGCGGCTCCACCGCGGGGACGGTCATCGGCGCCTCCTTAGGTCTGCGTGGCCTCCTTAGGTCTGCGTGAAGGCGGGCCGTCTCCTCGTCACGAACTGCGAGTACGGCGTCCGCCACCCCGGACGGCACAGCGAGATTCTTGGGGTCGCCGGTCAGGACCGCGCGGAGCATCTGCCGGGCGACGTCGCCCTTTGCGGCGGTGGTATTCGGTCTTGGCGCGGCGGGCGTTCGGGTGGGTGGTGCTGCCTAGCTGCAGCCACACGCCCCAGTGGTGGAGGCTCGCCACACGGCCGCCGGCTGGGTGGCCGGGGAGTTCGCCGCTTTCGGCGAGCTGCCGGTAGCGGTCGCGTCGGGCCCGGATCTTGCATGCCTTGGCGGATGGTGTCGGCGGGGTCGAAGTGGTGGGGTGGCGTTTTGGTCACCAGTTCCTCATTTCATGGGATTACCGGCACCCGAAGCCGAGAACGGCTCACCTCGCGATGACCGCCTCACGCTGGGGCGGCGGTACAGGAAGAGGACTTGATCATGCCCAAATACCTCATCCAGGCGAGCTACACCGTGGACGGCGTCAAAGGGGTGCTTCGAGACGGAGGCACCGGCCGGCGGCAAGCGGTGGATCGCGCGGTGGAGAGTGCCGGCGGCCAGGTGGAGAGCGCGTATTTCGCGCTCGGTGAGGACGATATCTACGTCATCGTCGACTTGCCGAGCAATACGGCTGCGGCCGCCATGAACCTCACCGTAGCGGCGGGCGGCGGAGTGACGACGCGGACGGTGGTGCTGTTGACGCCGGAAGAGGTCGACGAGGCCACGAGGCAGCAGGTGGAGTACCGGGCTCCTGGTGCGTGACAGCTGCTCGGGGGTCACTGGGTGCCTCCGTTCGGGTAGGCCTGGCGGGCGATGCGGGCGGCCTTCCCGCTGTGCCACGGCAGCGCGAGCCCGTCCCCGTCCTGCCTGGGCACGATGTGCAGGTGCAGGTGAAAAACGCTCTGCGTGGCCTCCCGCCCTGCCGAGGTGATATCGGGATTCGCCTGGACAGGGTCGAGGAAAGGTCCGGCGCGGGCAGGTGTCCGGGTGTTCGGCTAACGTACGCGAGAGTCCGGCCTTGGCCGGTCGCCGTTGCGGTACGTGTCCCGGGCGAGCAGGGTCAGCCATGACCAGGCCGCAACAATCATGATCCGCTGGAACAGGCCGCCGAAGGCCACGAGATTCGGCGATTGGGCGAAGGCGGCGCCGGACAGTGCGAGGGTGACGAGGACGGCGATGGCGGTGGCGGCCGAGTACAGTGCCCAGGCCCGTCTGTTGTCGGCGACGAACCGGCGGGCGAACACGATACAGACCGCCATGATTGCGATGAAAGCGACGAGCGATACGCCGTCGTGCAGGGCCGCATGGGTGCTGCCGTAGGCGGGCATCAGGTTTGGGCTGCCGGGCGGGTATCCGCTCACCGGGTCCGTGGTGAACAGGCCGGCGCCGACGAGGCCGATCGCCCATACGCCGACGAGCAGTGGGCCCCACAGCCGGCCGGGTCCCCGGCGCAGGGTCCGCTGGAGTCCGACGGCGAACACGATGGTCAACGTGCCGGTGATCAGGAACGTGGCGGTCTGCGTCCAGCCGTGGTCGCCGAGGGCGAGGGAGCTGACCGGATGGCGCATCGGATCGTAGCCGTCGCGGGTGGCGCCCTGAATCAGGAAGCTGAGCACGAACAGCGGGCCGGCGGCGATGCCGCAGATGAGTGAGATTTTGGACATGGAGCCCTCCATGCGTCGTCGAGAGACTGTCAGTCTGGATTGACAAACGCGGCGTTGTCAATCCAGACTGACAGGCATGGAAGAGTCCGAACTGGTGGCCCGACTGCAGTCCCATGACCCGGCCGTGGGGCTTCGTGCCGTTGGCGCCCTGCACCGGCTCGCTGAGCAGGTCGAGGCTGCGGCGGTGGCTCGTGCTCGAGCCGAAGGCTGGTCCTGGGAGCAGATCGGCGACGCGCTCGGCGTCTCGCGCCAGTCTGCCCATACCAAGCATGGAAAGTGAGTTGCGATGTTCGAACGATTCACGGCAGGTGCCCGCGCCGCGGTCGCGGCGCACGCACCGGCGGAGGCGCGGCAGCGCGGCGACCGGCGTATCGGCACGGAGCATCTGCTCCTCGGTGTGCTCCATGATGCAGAGGCGGCTCAGGCGCTCGGCGTGGACGTCGAAACGGCGCGGTCCGCGCTCGCCGCCTTGGACGAGGCGGCCCTGGCGGTGATCGGCGTCGACGCCCGTGGCGTCGAGCGGATCACGATTCCGGCACCGTCGAAACGGATGCCTTTCACATCCGGTGCGAAGGCAACGCTGTCGCGGGCTCTTGCCGTGGCCAGACGCGCCGGCGCGCGCCGGGTCACCGGGGGCCACCTACTGGCCGGGCTGCTGGACGGCGACCGCACGGATCCCGCGACCGGTGTGCTGACCGAGCTCGGCGTGGACCGATTTGCTGTCCGCGCCCGTCTCGCGCCGTAGCCGTAGCCGTAGCCGTAGCCGTAGCCGTAGCCGTAGCCGTAGCCGTAGCCGTCGGCCTCGACGGTCCGAGCGGGTCTGTGCCCAGTGGTCGTATAACGACAACGCCGCCGGTGGCGCCGAGGGCGCGATGCCGGGGTCTCGGGGAGACAGGGCGCTCGTGTGGATGACGGAGCACCCCGGAAAAAAAGGGGGTGCTCCGCACGTCGTCAGCAGTTCATGCGGCCGTCGTTGTTCTGTAGGAAGCCGTCGACCTGGCCGACGCCGTGTCCGGCGGCCCAGCCACCGGCGTTCCAGTAGTAGTCAAGGTAGAAGCCTCCGCCCGAGGGGATCAGGTAGAGGGCCGTTCTTCCGGGGGCCGAGTAGACCCACGTGTCCCGGTTGACGTGGCAGAGAACCTGCGCGTGCGCCGGCGTGACCCCGATCAGGGGGGCCGCTACGGCGGTTGCGAGGGTGAGGGCGAGGACGATTCGCTTCATCATTGCGGGGGGGAGCCTCCGGGCTTTGCGGAAGGGGGGCCTGGCCAGGGCTTTTCTTTAGGAAACTTTCCTGTTTGGAACATACCTGACCGGCCATGGACGTCAATACCTTGATCCCGGTGGCTCTGTCGGCCGGGCGCTCACAGGTTCGAGCCCGGTGGAAAAGACCAGGGGAAGCGCCCCATGCGGCCGAAATATGCGGCAAGTGGTAGCTCCTCACGGCAGGTGGCCGGTGGTCACCTTGAGGTGCCCTCCTAGCCGACCGTGAGGAGCCACCTGTGAAAATTCGCCGATTGTCCGCCGCGGCCCTGCTCGCGACGGCACTGAGCACCGCCGTCCTGACCGGCGCCGCACCCGCCTTCGCCGCCGCTCAGACCGGCGCGCACGTCTCTGGTGAAGTCTGGGTGGTCACGTACGGCCCCTACGCCACCCTGGAACAGTGCCAGGCGGAGCGGGAAATCGTCCTCGCGTACGGCGACCCGACCGGCCCCTGCCTGGGCTCCCCCTCATATGGCTACCGCTTCAAGGTCTACATCAACTGAGGGGCGACGGGTGGGCGCGCCGGTCCTCCAGCGGGCCGCCGGAGAACTCGTGGCCGGCCACGGCGCGGATCGGTGTCAATCACGACCGATGACCTCGGGCGAGGAACCGGCGAAGACGATGATCTCGTCGATGTCGCCGTCCGCGGTCACATGGACGACGTCCATACCGGACAGGAGGCTCTCACCGGCGGCGTTTTCGTAGCTCCAGCCGAACCGCGCCCATTCCTGGGGCGCGTCGACCCGGGTCGTCCTGACAAGGCGGCATGGTCCGGCCGGACTGCCCTGAACCACCTCGGTGATGAAGTCCTCGACGGCCTTGCGGCCGACACCGCGGCCCAGTGGCCCCCAGAAGACGACATCGGCGGTGAGAGCGCGGCTCAGGAGGGTGGCGCGTCGCTCAGGATCGGTGGTGGCGGTGGCTTCGATGAAGGTGTCGATGGCCTGCGCGCGGTGGTCCTCGTCCATCACTCGGTAATCCTCTCACCGAGTAGCGCCGGCACGTCCCCGACACGGTACAGCGGACGCCCGAACTCGTTCCTCCCGTGAGCCGGGATCCCACGGAAATTCGCCATGGTCCCGATGATCCGCCAGGTGGAGTGCGTGGTCGTCCTGGTCGGCGGCGCGCTCCAGCCGTCGGCTCCGCCCGCGGCGCGATCACCGGGCCGGATGGCCGGGAGTGCCTTCCGAATCGGACATAGCGACACGCTATGCAAAAACGTTGGCTGTTCGTCTCCTGGCGGCACGGGCACTGTGGGAGTACCCCCGTTTTCGAAGGAGCCGCGGTGAAGCGCATCTCCACCTCCGCCACCGCCGTCCTCGCGGCGGCCGTACTGGGTGCCCTCCTGTACGGTGCCCCGCCCGCCGCCGCCGAGACCGGCGGTGGCGGAACGGCACAGGTGGCCGGCATCCCCGAGTGGCAGGTGGGGCACAGGTGCGCGGCGGGTGACCTGATCGTCTACGGCGGCCACGTCTACAGGTGCCTGGTGAGTCACGTGTTCGTGATGGGCTGGGAGCCGCCGAACACTCCGGCCCTGTGGCGGCTCGTGAAGTGACGGCGGCGAGAGGGGCTACTCTCCGGCGGCCTGCCGCAGCGCCTTCTGCGCGGTGTATCGGTCGTCCACATCCCGCCACCACGGATGCCGGTTCAGCGTCTCCAGCGCCCGCAGCCGTGCCTCCCGAACCTCGGCCAGTTCCGCGCGCTGCTCGTCGGTCATGGCCCCGTTCAGGATCTCCTGCGACGACGGCAGTGCGTCGATGACCTCCTGCACGCGGGTGTCCGTGGCCCAGTAGGCGCGCTGGGCCTCCAGCAGGTCGGGCGGGAACTCGTAGTCAGCCATGGTGCATCTCCCGGGATATGGTTCCGGGCGATCCTAATCCCGCTGTGATGGCAAACCGAAAACGCCGCGCCCAGGGCGGGAGGCGAGGGCGGAACGCCGCCGTCCGGGTCTTCGCGCCGGGTGCCGTTTCCCCGTTCGAGGCCGGGTGGCCCGCTGTGACGTGTCCGTACGGCGGGCGGGAAGGCGTGCTCCGGACGGGGCGGACCGGTGTTCGCGGCGGGGGATCGGTGCGGGCCGGACCTTGCGGGCCGCGCGGCCGTACCGGTTGCGAACCGTGACCGGATATCGCTGGACATGAGGGAGGCTCGCGCATAGGTTGATCTCCCTCGGCCGCCGCGGATTCCCCCTCTCCGGCGGCCGACTCACTCTCCGGGGCGGCCGGGCCGCTCCCGCCTGACGGGGCGAGGCCGTTCACCTCGAGTTCATACCGGTCGGTTATGGCCGGTCAACGGCTATGAACGATGAGGCATCCTCCGGGGCGAGGAGGACGCTCATGGCGACGTACAACACCCTCGTGGACGAGGATCTCCGGCTGGAACTGCTGCTCGTCGAGGTACTGCACCACGAAGCCGAGCGGCTGGCGGACGGCCGGGATCGCGCCCCCCGCTCCGGTGACGGCGGCCGGGGCTCCGGACGCACGCGGGGCTCCGGACAAGCGAGACCCCCGCCGTCCCGAGGGACGACGGGGGCTGTTCTGCGTGCTTGGCCGTGCTCTTGGCCGCGGTCCTACCTGGGCGTCGAGGTCGAGGTCGGGCTGGGCGAGCCCGGACCCTTCGGGCCGTCCTCGTCGTCGCGCTCGTGGCCACCGCCGCCGCTGCTACCGAGCTTGGTGCACTTCAGGCGGGGGTAGCCCTTCACGCTGCCGTCCCACTTGCACAGGGACTGCACGCCCTGCAGGTCGAGAACGAAGGTGTCGAGGCTCTTGCCGTCCTTGCCAGGGGCGCCGTCCTTGCCGTCGCGGCCGTTCTGGCCGTTCTTGCCGGGAAGGCCGTCCTTGCCGGGGGCGCCGTCCTTGCCGGGAGCGCCGTCCTTGCCGGGGGCGCCGTCCTTACCGTCCTTGCCGTTCTCGCCGGGAAGACCGCGGAGACCCTGCTCGCCCTTCGGCCCCTGCGGGCCGGCGGCACCCTCCTTGCCGGGCTGACCCTGCGGACCGGTCTTACCGGGCAGGCCCTGCTGGCCTTGCGGTCCGGGGGCGCCGTCCTTGCCGGGGGCGCCCGCGGGGCCGCGCTCGCCCTGCGGGCCGGGGCCGGAGACCTGGGTCTGTCCCTGGGCGGCCCGCTTGGTCCACCAGGTCTTCGTCTCGGTCGGCTTGCATCGGGTGGTCCTGGAAACCAGGCGCAGCGCCCCGGTGTCCTTGGCCGCGCACGCGTAGACCAGCTCGTCGGCCGCCGTCTTCTGCGCTGCGGAGGCGGTGGTCACGCTGGACAGGCCGACCGCGAGAACGGCGGTGGCGAGGATCGCGACGGGAGTTTTCAAACGCATGGTGTGGAGCTCCGTGGAGAGGTTACGAAAGGCGAGAATCGTGACGCGGCTCGACCAGGGTGGCAGATGGGAACGATCCACGCGGATCGTATCGGATCATGTGATGAAAAAGAGACATGCCTCCACATCCCTTGGGGGCAGGGCGTATTCGTCACACATTGCGCGCCACATCGCCCCTGTGCGTCGCGTACCGCGCCGTCCGTGCGCGTTATATGCCGCACCGTCCGTTCGGGGGGACTCGTGCCCGCCTCACTCCTCCCCGGCGACTCGCTCCAGCCTCTCCTCCAGCTGTTCCAGGCGCCGCACGATGGGCCGCAGTTCCCGGTGTATGGCCGCGGACAGGGACTCCGCCGGATCGCCTGATTCGGAGGCCCGAGCGGCCTGATCCTGTGCTCTGAGGTGGACGTAGCCGGCCAGGGCGGCGGTGACGGCACGGCGCGTCAGCCTCGGGTCGGCGCCGAGACTGCGCAGGACGTGCCCCGCGACCCCGCTGGGTTCGGCGATCAGGCCGAGGAGCAGGTGCTCGCATCCGACGTAGTTGTGCCCCATGGCGATCGCGTCGGTGACCGTCAGCTCCAGGGCACCCGCCGCGGACTCGCTGAACCGCAGCGCGGCGTCGTCCGCCGCGACGGTCTCGCGAGGGGCCAGCCTGGCCAGCTCGTACCGCACCTGCTCGGGGTCGATCTCCATGGCGCGCAGGATCTGCAGGGCCAGGTTGGAGCCCTCCGCCAGCATGCCGCTCAGCAGGTGCTCGGTACCGACCTCGGCCGTCTTCGCGGCGCGCGCCTGCTCGGCCGCGAGTGTGATCGCGGTGCGGGCTCGCGGCGCGAAGTTGGCGAAACGCGCGCTCCCGCCGTCGAGGTCGGGAGCGCTGAGCCCCGTCTCCCTGATGGCGGTGATCCGCCGTACGGCCTGCTCCAGAGCCCGCTGGCAGACGGCGGAGACCGGAACGCCCGCCTCCTTGACCGCCTCGGCCAGCTCGTCGGGCAGGTAAACATTGATTTTCGGCATGTCTCCCCTATGGGGTTATCAAAGGGTTATAGTCCATGTATAACCCCGCCTCCGGTGCCTGTCCAGTAGGACCTGATCATGCTGAGACCGGCCCGGAGAGTCACCCGGTGACCGGCCTCAGAGTGGGGAGACGGCGGGACACGGCACTAGCGGGAGATGTCCCCGAGAAGGCGGGTCACGCTTGCGCTGGGAGAGGCTCCGCGGGTGGAGAGCCAGGCCATCCCGTTGCGGGCGGCGTAGGCGGCCAGTTTGCGCGCGTCGGCCGGAGTGAGGTCACCCGGCCCGGCCAGCATGGGGGAGAGGGCGATCCGGTGCCGGCAGGTGGCCTCGCCCAGCGAGTCGGCGATCTGAGGGTGGGCCGCCCGGACGGCTGTGACGATCGGCCGCAACCGAGACCGGCCGGCGGGCGCACTCCTGAGCGGGACGAGGAGGTTGACCGCCGAGACCTCGGCACCGCGCCGCCGGGTGACGCGGAGCATCTCCTGATCGGCGCGGGCCAGACCGGATCCGCCCGCGGGCAGGGTGAAACTCACCGTGAGGGCTCCGCCGCCCGCCGCGGCCTCGTGCTGGAGGGCCGCGATGGCGTCGGCGCGCCGTAGGACGGCAGCCTCGTCGGAGGGCGTCCTGAGGTCGAAGTCGATGTAGTCCGCGCCGAAGGTGCCGACCGCCCGCCGGTACGCCTCGGCGAGCCTGCCGGGGTCGGCGCAGGAGTCGGCCAGTTCGCGTCCCGCCGGGCCGCCGAAGACCAGCCCGGCGTCGCCGCCCGCCGCGCGCAGGCGCCCCAGGCGGCCCGCGACGGGACCGTCGTCGCGCTCATCACGGCCGTGCCACTCGGAGCTGCAGCCGTCCGCCGCCGCGGTGAGGTGCCCCAGCGTGAACCAGTGGACACGATCCCGCCGGCCGGTCTCCGGTGGCTCGGAGGGCAGCGCGGGGAGCGGATCCCTGGCCGCGTCCACGAACGTCACGAACCCCGAGGGGCGCCGGATCCGCACCGGTGCCTTGACGGCGGCGGGTCTGACGGCGGACGGGGGCGCCGCGATCCCGGCGGGGGACGGGCGGGCGGGCCGGAACGGGTGCTCGCCGGTGCCCGAGGGCAGCAGCCAGAGCGCGGCACCCGTCCCGGTGACGAGCGCGACGGAGGCGAGCGCGACGAGGGATCGCGGCGGGGTGCCCGGCTCGCGGACGCGGCGGGCGGTGGGGGGCTCTGCCGCCACCGGCATGGAATCCACCTCCTCGACGACACCGGACGGTCGCGGTGGGTGTTCGGCCCATCACGTGACGCACCGGAGGTCTGAACGGTAGCAAGCGCTCCGCCACGCCGTTGGCTTTCTGCGGATGCCGTCCGAAGTACCCGGATAATGGTGTTCGCGAAGTTGGGGATGTCGATGGCGTCCCGGGCAGGGGTGACAACCCTCTGCGCGAAGTGCATAACGGGCACACGGGCGGTCCGGGCGGCCGAGATAACGCGGCCAGAGTTCTCTTCGGAGACCGGGGTCGCTTTCATCGTTTTGGTAGTAATGCGGAGAATTGAGGCGTACCGTCCGACAGTGGATGAAGTCCAATTCCGCTTTACGGACGCGCTGCCGTCCTGTCCTCACTGCGGCAGAGCGAGCCTGATGGCCGTCGATCTCAACCAGTACGGCCGGGGCCTGGTGGTCCTGTGCCAGACCTGCGACAGCGGCCGACCGGCGCGAGTCGCATGGCTGGAGTACCTCGCCGCGGGGAAAGCCAAGCGCTCTCCTGAGGAGATGGGGCCCGCGGAGCTGGAGGAGGCCAAGCGGCTGTGGGATGCCTGCTTCTCGGACCTCCTCTCAGACAGTCCGCTGGGCATGCCGATGGACTTCGAAAACTAGCCGGGTCCGGTGATCGCGCTTTTCGGCGCCGATGCGTCGGCGGTGTCCGGGCGGTTCGCGAAGCGGGCCGATGCGAACCGCCTGGGCTCCTCTGGCCGAGGCGTCCCGCTGGCATGACGGCCGTACGACCCTCGGTGTCCAGGGCATGGCCACCCAGATGGCCGCCCGGGGACACGCGCAACTGGGGAGGGGCAGGCCGCGAGGTCCCTGCTTGGGGAGGCCGAGAGCTTGGGGAGGCCGAGAACCTCATCAAGAGCGCGGCTGAGCGTCCAGACGACGAACCGCCGTGGATGTACTTCTACGGGGAGGACTGGTTCCTCATGCAGCGAGGCATGGCCGAGCTGGAGCTCGGCGACGGCCGACGGGCGGTGCCGTTCCTTGAGCGGGGGTTGTCGGAGCTTCCGGAGTCCTACCGACGTGACCGTGCCTGGTACGGGGCATGCCTGGCCCATGCCCACGCGACGGCTGGCGAGGCCGAGGCCGCGGCAGAGGTGGCGCTCGGCATCGCGCCCGACGCCGTGGCCGTGAACGCCTATGCCGTCCGGGATCTCCGCAAGGTGGTCAAGCTGCTCGACCGTATGCGGGCGCCGGGTGCGCGGGATCTTGAGGATGCGCTTCCGATGTCTGCCTGAGCCGGACATGACGACGTCCCGCTGGTCGGTGACCGGCGGAGCGGGCCGACCGGTTTTGGACCGGCGGGCGATCACGGGCATGCTGTCGCCGCCGATCGAGGTCGGCCCTCGCCAGGTCCATTTGTCGTCAAAGGGTTCCGGCGTCCGGTGGCGTACCGCTGGCGGTAGATCCACATCCGGTTAGACTTCCTGCGGATATCTGTGGTGGTGCCCGGGAATTCGCCTTGCCGCGGTCCTGCGCCCACTGCGAAGTAAATCGCTGAACGGTAAAACGGGTCGATCGTGGTAGCCATCGCGTGGATTTCCTCCCCTGAGGGGACGCGGCGATGGGTGGCGGGCATGTGGGATTTTTCGGGGTTTTGCCTATCTATATTGTGCTTTACCTGCGCTTTTGGAAGGGTGTGCCATGAAGTTGAGGATCTTCACTGAGCCGCAGCAGGGCGCCACATACGACGAACTCCTGACGGTCGCGCGGGCCGCGGAGCGGCTGGGCTTCGACGCCTTCTTCCGTTCCGACCACTACATGCGGATCGGCCCGGGTGACCCCGGTCCGGGCTCCACCGACGCCTGGGTGACCCTCGCGGGTCTGGCCAGGGAGACCTCCACGATCAGACTCGGCACCCTGGTCACCCCCGCCACCTTCCGGCTCCCCGGCGCGCTGGCGATCAGCGTGGCCCAGGTGGACCTGATGAGCGGCGGCCGGGTCGAACTGGGCCTCGGCACCGGGTGGTTCGACGCCGAGCACGTCGCCTACGGCATCCCCTTCCCTCCGGTCGCCGAGCGTTTCGGCCGGTTCGAGGAGCAGCTGGAGATCCTCACCGGGCTCTGGAGCACGCCGGTCGGCAAGACGTTCTCCTTCGAGGGCGCCCACTACCGGCTGGCGGACTCGCCCGCCCTGCCCAAGCCCGCGCAGAGCCCCCGGCCGCCGATCATCATCGGTGGGGTCGGCGCCAGGCGCACCCCGCGCCTGGCCGCGCGGTTCGCCGACGAGTACAACGTGCCGTTCCGCACGCTGGAGGAGACCGCCGCCTCCTTCGGCCGTATCCGGCAGGCGTGCGAGACCGAGGGGCGTGACACGCCGATCGTCTACTCGGCGGCCCAGACCGTCGCGGTCGGCGCCGACGACGCGCAGGTCGCGCGCCGCGCGGAGGCCGCCGGATACGACGTCGCCACGTTGCGGGCCGGTGGCGTCGCGGGCACCCCGGCCGAGGTGGTCGACAGGATCGGCGAGTTCGCCGAGCTGGGCGCCGAACGGGTCTACCTCCAGGTGATGGACCTGTCCGACCTCGACCAGCTGGAGCTGATCGCCGCCGAGGTCCTGCCCCACGTGTAGACCCACCGGCCCACTCCGAGGCGGGCGCGACCCCTGACGGGCCGCGGGCGGATCCCCCGGATCCCCCGGATCACGTGCGAGCACAGGGGCTCACGTGCGGGCCCGGGGGAAGCGATAACCCATGGCAGGGCAGATCGGGCATCGGGCAAACTGAGCCGGGTGTTGCTCACGATCTCTACGACCCTGCGGCCCGCCACGGATCTCGGGTTCCTGCTGCACAAGCATCCGGACCGGATCCAGGAGTTCGGTCAGGCATACGGCACGGCCCGGGTCTTCTATCCGGAGGCGGGCGAGGAACGCTGTACGGCGGCGCTGATGCTCGACGTCGACCCGGTCCGCCTGGTGCGCTCGCGTGGCCGGTCGACGCCCGACTACGCGCTGGGGCAGTACGTCAACGACCGCCCCTACGCCGCGTCCTCGCTGCTGGCGGTCGCGCTGGCGGACGTGTTCCGCACCGCTCGCGCCGGACGCTGCCACAGCCGTCCCGAGCTGGCCGCCCGGCCGATCCCCCTGGAGATCTCCCTGCCCGTACTGCCCTGCCGGGGCGGGCCGGAGCTGGCGCGCCGGTTGTTCGAGCCGCTCGGCTGGCAGGTCGAGGCGCTGGCCGTACCGCTGGACGAGGGGTTTCCCGAGTGGGGCGACTCCCGTTACGTCCGGTTGTCGCTGCGCGGCGAGGTGCGCCTGGCCGACGCGCTCAACCAGCTCTACGTGCTGCTCCCGGTGCTGGACGACTCCAAGCACTACTGGGTGGCGCCGGACGAGGTGGACAAGCTGATCAGGGCGGGTGAGTCGTGGCTGGGGGCCCACCCGGACAGGAGCCTGATCACCCGTCGTTATCTGGGCAGGCGCTGGGCCCTCGCCCGTACCGCGTTCGCCCGCCTGGCCGAGCTCGGCGACGACGCTGAGGAGGATCTCGAACCCTCGGTCGAGGAGGACTCCCCGCGGACCGGCGCCGATCTCGACGCCCTGGAGGTCCTCACCGGCACCGGGGACGCCGAGGACCCGTCGGCTGCGCCGTCCCCGGCCGTCCCCGGGAAGCCCGAGGACACGGCCCGGACGGAGAGCACCGGGGAGGCGGGGAACGCGGAGAACGCGGGGAAGGCGGGAGACACAGAGAGCGCCGGGAGCGCCGGGGCCGTCGCCGTACCCGCGCGTCCCCTGAACACGCTGCGCCGGGAGGCGGTGCTCGGCGTGCTGTCCGAGCTCGGGGCGCGCAAGGTCATCGATCTGGGATGCGGGTCGGGGCAGCTGCTCGGGGAACTGCTGGGCAGGCCGGAGTTCACGAAGGTGGCGGGGACCGACGTGTCGGCGCGGGCGCTGGCGCTGGCGGCCAGGCGGCTGCGTCTCGACCGGATGCCCGAACGGCGGCGGGAGCGGCTCGAACTGTTCCAGGGCGCGCTGACCTACACCGACGAACGGTTCGCCGGCTACGACGCCGCCGTGCTCATGGAGGTCGTCGAGCACGTCGATCCGCCCCGGCTGGGCGCGCTCGAACGGGTCGTCTTCGGTACCGCCAGGCCGGAGAACGTGATCGTGACGACCCCCAACGCCGAATACAACGTGCGTTACGAGTTCCTGGACGGCATGCGTCATCCGGACCACCGTTTCGAGTGGACCCGGGCCGAGTTCCGGGCCTGGGCGGCGGGTGTCTGCGACGGCTACGGCTACCGCGTCGCCTTCCGCCCGGTGGGCGACGACGACCCCGAGGTGGGCCCGCCCACCCAGATGGCCGTGTTCACCCTCGGAGGGATGCCCGGGGAAGCACCGGAGAGCGGAGGCCCCGGGGAGGGGCCGGGGGACGCGGCCCGAGGCCGGGGGACCGCGGAGAAGGCGGGCGGGAACAACGGAGACGACAGAGACGACAGAGGCGACGGAGACGACGTGAACGGCGGAAACACGGAGAGCGCGGCGGAAGGAGCCGGAGATGACTGAGATAGCCGTGCCCGAGATGTCGCTGGTCGTGCTCGTCGGAATCTCCGGCAGCGGGAAGTCGACCTTCGCCGCCAGGAACTTCGCGCCGACCCAGGTGGTCTCCTCCGACTTCTGCCGGGGGCTGGTGGCCGACGACGAGAACGACCAGTCGGCCACGCCCGACGCCTTCGACGTGCTCCACTACATCGTCGGCACCCGCCTGAGGCGCGGCCTGCTGACGGTGGTCGACGCGACCAACGTGCAGTGGGACGCGCGCAAGCAGCTGATCGACCTCGCGAAGTCCCACGACGTGCTGGTCGACGCGATCGTGTTGGACGTGCCCGAGGAGGTGGCGCTCGAGCGCAACGCGACCAGGCCCGACCGGGACTTCGGGCCGCACGTGGTCCGGCGCCAGCGCAAGGAGCTGCGCCGCTCCATGGGGAAGATCTCCAGGGACGGTTTCCGCCGGGTCCACGTGCTGCGCGGCGTCGAGGAGATCGAGGCCGCCACGGTCGTCAGGGAGAAGGCCTGGAGCGACCGGCGCGAGCTGACCGGTCCCTTCGACATCATCGGCGACGTGCACGGGTGCCGCGCCGAGCTGGAGACGCTGCTGCGCACCCTGGGCTGGGAGCTCACCCCCGGCGGCGGCGCCGTCCACCCCGAGGGCAGGACGGCGGTGTTCGTCGGCGACCTCGTGGACCGGGGCCCCGACTCGCCGGGTGTGCTCAGGCTGGTCATGGGCATGGTCGAGGCCGGGAACGCCCTGTGCGTCTCCGGCAACCACGAGCAGAAGCTGGCCCACGCGCTCAACGGGCGCAAGGTGAGGGTCGCCCACGGGCTCCAGGAGTCGCTGGACCAGCTCGCCGCCGAGCCCGAGGAGTTCCGCACGGCCGCGCTCGCCTTCATGGACGGCCTGATCAGCCACTATCAGCTGGACGGTGGCAGGCTCGTCGTCGCGCACGCGGGTCTCAAGGAGTCCTACCACGGCCGTGCGTCGGGGCGGGTGCGCTCCTTCGCGCTGTACGGCGAGACCACCGGCGAGACCGACGAGTACGGCCTGCCGGTGCGTTACCCCTGGGCGAGGGAGTACCGGGGCAGAGCCATGGTCGTCTACGGCCACACCCCGGTTCCCGAGACCGAGTGGATCAACAACACGATCTGCCTCGACACCGGCGCCGTGTTCGGCGGGAGGCTGACCGCGCTGCGCTACCCGGAGCGGGAGGTCGTCTCGGTCCCCGCGGAGAAGGTCTGGTACGCGTCGGTCAAGCCGTTCACCGCCCCCGGCCACCGCGAGCCCGAGGCGCTGTCCATCGAGGACGTCCGGGGCACCAGGCACATCGAGGTGCGGCACGGCGGAGGCCGCATCAAGGTCAGGGAGGAGAACTCGGCGGCCGCGCTGGAGATCATGAGCCGTTTCGCGGTCGATCCGCGCTGGCTGGTCTACCTGCCGCCGACGATGGCGCCGCCGGAGACCTCCGGGCTCGACGGCTACCTGGAGCACCCGGCCGAGGCGTTCGCCGAGTTCGCGGCGGCCGGGGTCACCCGGGTCGTGTGCGAGGAGAAGCACATGGGGTCGCGGGCGGTGGCCGTACTCGCCAGGAACCCCCGGGTCGCGGCGGCGCGGTTCGGGGTCACGGACGGGAGCGCGGGCGCGGTCTACACCCGCACCGGCAGGCCCTTCTTCGACGAGACCGGCGAGCTGGTCGAGCGGCTCCGGCGGGTGTGCGAGCCGCTCATGGACGAGCTGGGGTCGGACTGGCTCGTGCTCGACTGCGAGCTGCTGCCCTGGTCGGCGAAGGCGGAGGGGCTGATCCGCGATCAGTACGCGTCGGTCGGGGCCGCGGCCCGCGCGGCGCTGCCCGAGGCGGTCGCCGCGCTGGAGACGGCGGCCGGGCGCGGGGTGGATGTGGGCGATCTGCTGGACCGCACCCGTCGCCGCCTTGTCAACGCTTCCCGGTTCAGGGACGCCTATGCGCGTTACTGCTGGCCGGTTTCCGGACTTGACGGGATCCGGCTGGCACCGTTCCAGATCCTCGCCTGCGAGGGACGGGCGACGGCGCTGGAACCCCACTCCTGGCACCTGGAGACGCTGGCCCGGCTCACCGACCCGTTCATCGCCCCCACCCGGCACGTGTTCGTCGATCTGGTCTCGCGGGAGTCCATGGACGCGGCGACCGTCTGGTGGGAGGCGCTGACCGCGGAGGGCGGGGAGGGCATGGTGGTCAAGCCCCTGGACCGTGGGCGGGAGGAGACCGCGCCGACGGCGGCGGCCTCCGCGGATCCGGCCGGGAGCACGGACGGGGATACGGACGGGGATACGGCCGGGGGCGTGGGCGACGGTACGGTCGCGCGCCCGAGCCGGGTGCAGCCGGGCGTCAAGGTGCGCGGGCGGGAGTATCTGCGGATCATCTACGGTCCCGACTACACCGAGAGCCTGGAGGTGCTGCGCCGCCGCTTCCTGGGACGCAAGCGTTCGCTCGCCCTGCGTGAGCACGCCCTCGGGCTGGAGGCGCTGTCGCGGCTGGTCGAGGGCGAGCCGCTGTGGCGGATCCACGAGCCCGTCTTCGCGATCCTGGCCCTGGAGTCCGAACCCGTCGACCCGCGTTTGTAGATCCCCAGGCAGGACCGGTGATCCCCCGGTAAAGACAGGTGAAGAAAGAGGGCATATTACTGATAGCGGCAATAATCCCCTCTGTCCGGCTCCCTAATGTGGTGAGAACTCGACCACCAGGGGGGACGTCATGGAGTTCGAGCGATTCGATCGTGCCGCTCTGCGGGAAGTCGTTTCCATGAACGACGGGCTGGGGGTGCTGTCGTTCTATGTGACCGCCTCCCCCCAGGAGGAGGCGTCGGTACGGCCCGCATGGCGGATCCGCTTCGGCAACCAGCTGTCCGACCTGCGAGAACAGGTGACGGCCGAGGCGGACCGGACGCGACGGATGGCCGTGCTCAAGCGGCTGGAGGAGCTGGAGCTGGACTTCCGGCAGCTGCTCGACCCGTCCGAGTCCGGCCTCGGCCGGGTCATGTTCGCCCCGGTCGGCGACGGCCAGGTGCGGGCCTTCTCCTTCCAGCTGCCGGTGGCCGACCAGATCGTGATGGAGTCGACCGCCTACGTGCGCCCGCTGGTCAACACGGTCGAGACCGCACCGCCCGCGGGCCTCGTCCTGCTCTCCCGGGACGGCATGCGCATGATCGACTACCGGTACGGCCTGGCCGAGGACGTCGGCAGGACCCCCTTCGAGATCGTCGCCGAGGACTGGAAGCAGATGCGCGGTCCCGCCACCTCGGAGATCGCCCGGCAGGCCGCGACACACCGCGACAAGTTCGAGCGCCGCGTCGGGGAGAACCTCACCCGGCATCTGCGCACCGCCGCCGCACGGATAACGGAGGAGGCCGAGAGCCGGGGCTGGCAGACGATCGTGCTGCTCGGCGACGTCCAGCTGACCGAGATCACGGCACCGCTGGTGAGCGGGGACGTCATCCAGGTCGACGCGGTGGTGGACTCGCTGACCCCGGCGAAGCTCGCCGAATACGTGGAGCCGCAGCTGCTGGCGGCCCGGACCCGGCACGGCCTCGGACTGGTGAACCGCGCCAAGGACGCCGGGCTGTCCGGCGGGCAGGGCGCCCTGGGGCTGGACGCGACGCTCGGCGCGCTGAACGACAGCCGGGTGGCCCAACTGCTGCTGGACGAGGCCCGCGAGTGGGGCGGCGGCCGTGCGTTCGACGGGCGGCTCTACCCGCCGGACACGATCCCCCCGGGGGAGCCGCCGGAGACGTTCGTGCGGGAACCCACGATGGGGGAGCGCATGATCGAGCGGGCTCTCGACATCGACGCCGAGGTGATCATCCTGGACGGTGAGGCGGCCGAGGCGCTCGCCGAGTTCGACGGAGCGGCCGCGGTCCTCCGCTGGTAGCGCACACCCCCTTCACGGGACGGTCCCGCCCGGGAGAGGGAATGTGGACCGTTCCGGGGAAGGAACGTGATACCTCTCCCCGCGGAAACGCGGACCCGCGGTGAGGGGATGAGCAGTGCCCCCGGTGCCCGGCACCGGGGGCACTGCGTCGTGGGCGGTGGAGGTGACATCCGGAGCCGAGGGCGACGTACGGCCGGCCCGCGGCGGAGACGGTGGTTCAACGGTCCGTGAACAGCAGGCCACGGCGAGGTAACAACAGGGCGTCGTGAGACACTCCACGTAGCAACAAGGGTTGTGTTTCCGCAGTTCAGGGTAGATGTCGGCGTCATGATCGGAAGCGGGGAGATCTCGCGGGGGGCGGCCCAGTTATACCTGTGTGTTTCGGGGAAAGGACTGTCATGGTCGGTACCACCCCTTCGGGCACTTCGAAAGAGAACCTGGGGCACGTCGTCTTCATCGCCGCCGCGGCCGCGATCGGCGGTTTTCTCTTCGGCTACGACAGCGCCGTCATCAACGGTGCGGTCACCGGCATCCAGAAACACTTCCACGTTGGACCGGTCCAGATCGGGTTCGTCGTCGCGATCGCGCTGCTGGGTTCGGCGATCGGCGCGTGGATCGCCGGGCGCATCGCCGACCATTGGGGACGCACCCGGACGATGCAGGTGGCCGCGCTCCTGTTCGCGGTCAGCTCCATCGGCCAGGCGCTGCCGTTCGCGATCTGGGATCTGGCCCTGTGGCGGGTGCTGGCCGGCGTCGGCATCGGCATGGCCTCGGTGATCGGCCCCGCCTACATCGCCGAGGTCGCACCGCCCGCCTACCGGGGACGCCTGGGATCCTTCCAGCAGCTCGCGATCGTGCTCGGCATCGCGGTCTCCCAGCTGATCAACTTCGCGATCGCGCAACTGGCCGGGGGAGACGTCAACAACCAGCTGCTCGGCCTGGAAGCCTGGCAGTGGATGCTCGGCGCCTGCGTGGTGCCCGCGCTGCTCTACCTGCTCTTCTCGACGATCATCCCCGAGTCGCCGCGGTTCCTCGTCGCGGTCGGCAGGACGGAGATGGCGCGCCGGGTGCTCAAGGAGGTCGAGGGCGACCAGGCCGACCTGGAGGATCGGCTGACGGACATCCAGAACTCGCTGCGCATGGAGCACCGGCCGCGGATGAGCGACCTGCGCGGCCCGGCGCTCGGGCTGCTGCCGATCGTCTGGATCGGCATCCTGCTGTCGGTCTTCCAGCAGTTCGTGGGCATCAACGTCATCTTCTACTACTCGGCGTCGCTGTGGCAGTCGGTCGGCATCAACCAGAGCGACTCGCTGCTGATCAGCTTCTCCACCTCGATCATCAACATCGTCGGCACGTTCATCGCGATCGCGCTGGTCGACCGGATCGGCCGCAGGCCGCTGCTGATGATCGGCTCCGCGGGCATGACGGTCGCGCTCGCCGTGGCCGCGTGGGCGTTCAACGCGGGCATCCCCACCGCGGAGGGCGTGCGGCTGCCGTCGATGCAGGGCACCGTCGCCCTGGTCGCCGCCCACGTGTTCGTGCTGTTCTTCGCGCTGTCGTGGGGCGTCGTGGTGTGGGTGCTGCTGGGCGAGATGTTCCCCAACCGGATCAGGGCCGCCGCGCTGTCCGTGGCCGCCGCCGCCCAGTGGGTGGCGAACTGGCTGATCACCGTCTCCTTCCCGTCCCTGGCCCAGTGGAGCCTGTCGGGCGCCTACGTGGGCTACGCCTTCTTCGCCGCGCTGTCCTTCGCCTTCGTGTGGTTCAAGGTGCGCGAGACCAAGGGACGCAGGCTGGAGGAGATGGGCTAGGTTCACCCTGTGCCCCCGGGTGCCCCCGGCGGAGCCGGTCTTGCCGGGAGGCGTCGTCTTTCGGCGTGGGAGGAGGACCGGTGCGGCGACCGAGCCAGGCGCGTACGGCTGGACAGGAGGACCCGGTGGTGCGGGAGACGGGCGCCGCGCGGCCGACCCGGGCCGAACTCGAGGCGGCGTCCGGCCTGACCATCGACGACGTGCTCGGGCCGTCGCTGGAGGTGCTGTTCTGCGAGATCAACCCGGGCCTGTACTCCGCGGTGACCGGTCACCACTTCGCCAGGCCGGGCAACCGCTTCTGGCCCGCGCTGTACCGTTCCGGCTTCACTCCCCGGTTGCTCGCCCCTGCGGAGCAATGGGAGCTGCCCTCCTACGGGCTCGGTATCACCAATGTGGTCGCGCGGGCCACCGCGCAGGCGGCGGAGCTGTCCCCCGAGGAGTTCCGGGAGGGCGGAGTACGGCTGGCGAACCTGGTTGCGGAGGCCGGGCCCCGGGTGCTCGCGGTGGCCGGGGTGACCGCCTACCGGACGGCGTTCGGGCGACCGAAAGCGACCGTCGGCCCCCAGGAGGCCCGGATCGGCGAGACGGCCGTGTGGGTGCTGCCCAACCCCAGCGGGCTGAACGCCCACTGGACGCTCGACCGGATAGCCGGGGAGATGCGGCGGCTGCGGGAGTCGCTCGCCTGAACTCCGTCCGGCAGGCGGTTTCACTCGCCCCGTTCGCCCTTCTCCGGCACGCCGTACGTCCGTGCCGCAACGCCGTACGCCAGGTGGTTCACCCCTTCGCCGCCGGCCGAGGCTCCTGTCCGGGCCGCCTTCGAGGTCTCCGCCCGGACAGGGCCGCTTGGCCGTTTCAGCCGGCCCCTTCGGGCCCCTTCTAGAAGGCGCCCGGGTGGCCTATCCGCCGGGCCTGATGCATCCGGTGGTGCTGTTCGTGCTTGCGGTGGAGCATCTTCGCCACGGCCAGCACCAGTCCGGCGATCAGGAGGAACTTGAGGAATCCGAACCCGGTGATCGCCGCCAGGACGGCCAGCATGATCAGGATCGGGAAGGGGCCGGGGCCGTGCCTGTGGCCCGCGTGGCGGCGACGCATCGCCGCGGTCTGCTGCCATGCCGCGAGCTGCCGCGTCATCGCGGGGTCGAGCCGCAGGGGCGGCGGCGGCGGAGGCCATCCCCCGTGCGCCCATCTCGGGCCGTGCCGGTGGCGCCTGCGCGCCTCGCGACGCTCCCCGGACCGGCTCCGGCCGGCCCACGGGTGGTGGTCCCACCGCTCCCCGTACTCCTCCTCGCCGTCCATGGCCGCGTGGTGGTCGCCGGCGTCGGCGCGGGAGCCGTACAGGTCGGGGAGGTCCGCGAAGGCCGGCGCCAGATCGCGGCCGGTGCGCGCGGACAGGACCAGTTCGAGGCGCTCGTCGAGCTCCTCATGGGTGAGCCTGCCCTGCGCGTAGTGCTCGCGCAGGGCGGCCATGGCGGCGTCACGCTCGGCGTCTCCGATGCGGAGATCGTCGGGAAACGTCATCGTGGGATCACTCCTCGCCGGGATCGCCGTCTGCCAGGATCTGGTAGAGCTTGCGGCGCGTCTCGATCATGATCTGCCTGGCCTGCCGGATCTGCGCCTCACTGCCATTCTGAAGCACCTGGAACAGAGCGACGCCTGACTGCCGGGCCAGATCCATCAATTCCCAGGAGCTCTCGCCGACGTCGGGGGTCATCTCCTCCCACGGGGCGCGCAACTCCTCGGAGTGCTCGGCCACGTAGGCGCGGCCCGCCTCGGTGAGTTGGAAGGACTTGCGTCCGTCGTTCTCCTCGGCCAGGACCAGGCCCTCGTCGGTGAGCTGCTGCAGCGCCGGGTAGACCGCGCCGGGGCTGGGCTTCCAGCCTCCCTGGCTGCGCTGGGCGATCTCCTGGATGATCTGGTAGCCGTTGCGCGGCTCCTCGGAGAGGAGCGCAAGGATCGCCGCGCGGACGTCGCCCCGCTTCGCCTTGCGTCCGCGCCCGAACGGGCCGCCCCCGCCGAACGGGCCCCCGCGCCCGAACGGGCCGCCCCTGCCGAAGTCCCAGGGGAAGGGGCCGGGGAACGGTCCGCCGCGGCGCTCCCTGCGCTCCCTGTGCCGGTGCTCGCGGGGACCGAACTCGTGGGGATCGCGGTCGTGCACGCCGTGCGGCCCGTGCGGGCCCTGCCCGCCGTGGTGCCAGCCGCTGGCCATGCTCCTGAGGGCGTCCTTGGCGGCGCGCTTCACCTCGCGCCGGATCTCGTGCGGGTTGGCGCCGGCCCAGCCGCCGCCCATCGCGTTCGTCGAAGACATGTGAGTACCCCCTTCGTCACGATCGTCTTTCGATCGCTTTCGATGCTTCAAAGATATATCGAGAACATTCTAGTGACAACCCTCGATTCGTTCCCGCCCGCCCGGCAAGGGGTGGCCGGTCGGGGTGTAACCTTCTAAAGTGTTTAGGTGGTTACGGTGATCGGTCGCGCGGAAACGGGAGGGCAGGGCGGTGCGGACGACGGCACGGGAGAGGTGGGCTGCCCGGACGGCGCGCGGGACGCGGCGGAACGAGGCGGTGCTGATCGGGTTCACGGCGGCGACCAACCTCGCCGACGGGGTGACCAAGATCGCGCTTCCCCTGCTCGCCGTCGGCCTGACCGACTCGCCCGGCCTGGTCGCCGGGGTCGGGCTGGCCCTGACGCTGCCGTGGCTGCTGGCCTCGCTCCACGTGGGCGTGCTGGTCGACCGGGGCGACCGCAGACGGCTGGCGGCCCTGGCCAACCTGGTCAGGCTCGCGGTCACGCTGGTCCTGCTGGCGGCCGTCGCGGCGGACAGGCTGTCCCTGCCGCTGCTCTACCTGGCGGGAGTCCTCATCGGCCTGGCCGAGGTGGTGGCGAACTCGGCGGTCGGCGCCCTGATCCCGGCCGCCGTGCCGAGGGGGCGGCTCGGCCGGGTCAACGCCTGGATCGCGGGCGCCGAGACCGTCGCCAACGAGTTCGCCGGCCCGGCCGTGGGGGGCCTGCTGGTCGGCGTCGGCGCGGCACTCGCCCTGGGATCCTCGGCCGGGGCCTTCGCGCTGGGGGCGGTGCTGCTGGCCCTGCTCGCGGGCCGCTTCCGCGCGCACCCGGCCGGGGAGACGGCCGAGGGGGCGGCCGAGGGGACAGCCAGGAAGGCAGCCGGGGAGACGGCCTCTTTCAGGGGGACGGTTCCCTCCGGGGGCGCGGCGCCGCGACGCGAGCGGGGCGGGACGCGGGCCGAACTGGTGGAGGGACTGGCCTTCCTGTGGCGGCGGCGCCTGCTGCGCACGATGTCGCTGACCATCGCGGTGCTGGTGGCCTGCTGGAGCGCCTGGCTGGCGCTGCTGCCCTCCTACGCCGTCCGGACCCTCCACCTCGGTCCGGCGGGGTACGGCCTGCTGCTCGGCTCGATCGGCGTGGGCGGCCTGCTCGGCGCGGTACTCGTCGGCGCGGCCAACCGGCTGCTGGGCATCCGGTGGGCGCTCTTCGCCGACCTCGTCGGCACGATCCTCATGATGGCCGTCCCGGCGGCGCTCCCCGAGGCGTGGGCGGTCGGGGTGGCGGCGTTCGCGGGAGGCATGGGCGGCACGCTCTGGACGGTCAACAGCCGCACCCTGGCGCAGCTGATCGTCCCCGACCGGCTGCTGGGAAGGTACGGCGCGGCCTCGCGTCTGCTGAGCTGGGGGACCCTTCCCGTCGGCGCCGGTGTGGCGGGGCTGTTCGCCGAGGTGGCGGGCCTGAGGACGGCCTTCGCGATCTTCGCTGTACTGGCCGCGTTACCCGTCGTTCCCTTCCTGGTAACCGTCACGGAAGGTGAGCTCGCCGCCGCTCAGCGAAAAAGTGAGGTAGATCACGTAATTCTCGGCGGAATCCGGAACAACTCCTGAGACCTACACGTTACAAAGGACATAGACGGGATTCGTTCCGTGCCGGAAGGGCTGGGGGGTGCTTTCGGCGCGGAACGGTCCCGTCTGTCGTTTTCTGAAGTGTGAGGGCGGTCCGCCGGAGATTTTCCGGCGGGCCGCCCTTTCCAGTCGGAGCGCCGCCGGGCCGCCGCCGGGACGCCGGAGGCGGCCGACCGCCGTCGCGACGGTGTCCCGACGGTGTCCCGACGCCTCCCCGGGATCCCCCGGGCGCCTTCGCGAGGCATTCCCAAAGCATTCCCGGGGCATTCGTGGCGCCTTCCGGGCGCCGCTGGGGGACCGCGTGACCGGCCCCGGTCGCCGGCCTGATCCCACGTTCCTGATCTTTGCCCCTTCGCCGTTCGTGCTCCGCCGCCTCGCCGCCTCGCCGCCTCGCCGCCTCGCCGGGGAGGCGAGCGGCCCGCGGATCGGCCATGGCACCGTCTCCGTAGCCTGTGACCTGGACGAATGGCCCGAGGGTGTTCGCGTCCGGTCGTTAGCCGACTCGTTGATCCGGGTAGAGAAGCGTTTGTAGAGATCTGCCCCCTGAAGATCAATCAACGGGGGTGGACTCGGATGAGCATGGTGCGAACCGGCCTGCTGGCCGTGATCGTGGGAACGGCGGCGGTCGGCGCCGTCCAGCACTCGAACCAGCACGCGAAGCCGACGGCCGACCATGCCACGAACTGGACGGCCAAACGGGCGGGGACGTCGGCGGGCAGGCGAGGCGGGGGCTGGACGTTCGGCCGCCCGGACTCGACCGGCAAGCGCTACAGGGGCAAAGGAGCCGCCGGGCGGCGCGGGGAGGCGGGCGCGAGGCGCTCCGGCAGCTGGCGGACTCGGTGGCCGAAGGCGGATGCCGGGCGTGGTGGCGGCCGGTGGTCCAGGAGGTCCGCGGGATCCGGTTCGAGGGGGTCCGAAGAGGGCGCCGGCAGACGCTCCCGGAACCGGGCGGACGAGTCGTCCGAGGGGTGGGGCGGCAGAAGGTCTCGAGAGTGGATGTCCGGGTGGTCCGACGGCTGGAACGGCAGGCGGTCGCGGAACCAGGGATATGAGCCTTCCGACGGCTTGGGCGGCAGGCGGTCGCGGAACCAGGAGTACGAACCGTCCGGCGACCGGGGCGGCAGGCGGTCGCGGAGCCGAGGGTATGAGCAGCCGGATGGCTGGGGCGGCAGGCGGTCGCGGGGTCAGGTGGATGAGCCGTCCTACGGCCGGGCCGGTAGACGTTCGCGGAACCGGGCGTACGAACCTTCCGATGGCCGGGGTGGCAGGCGGTCCCGGAACCGGGCGTATGAACCGTCCGGCGACTGGAGTGCCAGGCAGCCTCGAGGCCGGGCATCCGGCCGCTTCGACGACCGGAGCGACAGACGCTCCCGGAGATGGACCTACGGGCCGTCCGACGACGGGAACACCGGGCGGCCTCCATGGGCACGGGACGACGCCTGGCGACTCCGGCCGGGAGAAAGAGCCACAGGGGAGTAGCCGGGAAGTGGACCGCCCGCGGGGAGAGGGGGCGTCGTCCTCCACGCCCTTGGCCGGGAACGCCCCGGGGTACGCCGACCGGGAACGTCCACCGGGAGAACGCCCACCGAGGTGCGCGCCGTTCATCGGCGCCAGGCAGGTCGGCGTCACCGCTCGCCGTACCGGCGCCATGGTGTGTGTCCATGGGAGTGGTGCATCGGTGGTGTGGATGCCGTGGGTGTGGTGTGTGGCCGTATCGGCGTCATGGGGTGCGTCCGTGGGTGTGGTGCATCGGTGGTGTGGATGCCGTAGGTGTGGCTATGTCGGCGTCGTGGGGTGCGTCCGTGGGTGTGGTGTGTGGCTGTGTCGGCGTCGTGGGATGCCGTTCATGGGCTGGTGCGTGACTGACCCGGCGTTGTGGGGTGTGCCCGCGGGGGCATGATCTCCCGGGCCGGTGCGGTGCCCACGTGCACCTCCGGTTCCGGGGTGCCCGCCGTTCGCCTTCACGGTTCTCGTGACCGTTCGCCCTCACCTTGTTCGTGGTTCTCAGGGCGCCGGTACGGCGGGCGGTGGAGCGGGGTGAACCGGCGCCGATGAGCGGTGCCCCGCCCGGTGGACGTGACCGTGAACGTTCCCGGCCATGACATCGGGTGGCACGGCGCCGCGAAGTACCGCGAACACGGTGTGGGTGTGCCGCCGTACCGGCGGTGTGTGGTCCGGCGACGTGGGGGAGTGTCGCGAAACACCTCCGGCGGGCCCGGGAACAGGCGTACGTTTCACCCCGGCGCCCCTTCCCTCACCCCGTGTTCCTTCCCGCCGACACGCCGATGATGGAAAATGGCGTGATTCTCCGCTTGGGGTGGGCTTTGCCGTACAGTCGACCAAAGTGATCTTGATGGGAGTGTTTGGCCGATGATGGGGCACACGCACGCGCTGACGGGGGCGGTGGCCTGGCTCGGGGTGGCGCCCACACTGGCCGCCCTGCCGTTGCTCACGGAATCCTCCAGGTTCATAGAGACCGGCGTCATGGTGAACGCGCTCACCCCGGCCGAGTTCGTCGCCGGGACGCTGGTCTGCGCGGGGGCCGCGATGCTGCCGGACCTGGACCATCCGAGCGCGACGATCGCCCAGACCTTCGGTCCCATCACCTGGGGGCTCAGCAAGGCCGTCGCGTGGCTGAGCGGAGGCCACCGGCACGCCACCCACTCACTGCTGTTCGCGGTGGCCACCGGGTTCGGCGCCCACTACCTGGCCAACACCTATCCGATCGGCCGGGACATCCTGGTCGTGCTGCTCATCGGCCTGGCGCTGCGGGCCATCGGCATCGGCGTGCCGGGCAAGAAGTTCGCCTCGGCGATGGTCAACATCGGCCTGACGGCCGCACTGTTCCTGGTGTTCCGCAGCGACAACGTGGGGTACGCGTGGCTGGGGGTGGCGGTCGCGGTCGGCTGCCTGGTGCACGTCGTCGGAGACTGCTGTACGGAGCAGGGATGCCCGGTGCTGTGGCCGATGCGGCAGCGCTGGCTGTTGCCGTGGAAGATCGGGATCAAGACGGGGCGTGCCTTCGAGCAGAAGTTCCTCGCCCCGCTCCTCTCCGTCATCGTCGTCGGCCTGCTGTACTTCAGGCTCGTGCAGACCTGAGTGTACCGACAAGTAACTTGATGTCGAGATATATGCCGCGATATCTTGATATCGAGACAACCGCTGCAACCTGTGAGGGGTCGCTGGTTAGGCATACCTAACCGAATGGTGCACTCCGGCGGTGCGGCAGGATTCAGTTGCGCCCTTTATGTGTGGGTGCGTCAGATAACCCCGGGTGACTAAGGGAGGCGAACCGTGTCTGCGAACAGCTTCGGCAGCCGTGACACGCTCCGCGTCGGAGACGCGGCATATGAGATCTACCGGCTGGACGCCGTCGAGGGGTCGGGACGCCTCCCGTACAGCCTGAAGATCCTCTTGGAGAACCTGCTCCGCACCGAGGACGGCGCCAACATCACCGCCGACCACATCCGTGCCCTCGGCCAGTGGGACCCCGGTGCCGCGCCCAGCGTGGAGATCCAGTTCACCCCGGCCCGTGTGATCATGCAGGACTTCACCGGCGTGCCCTGCGTCGTGGACCTGGCCACCATGCGCGAGGCCGTACGCGACCTCGGCGGCGACCCCGCCAGGATCAACCCGCTCGCGCCCGCCGAGATGGTCATCGACCACTCGGTCATCGTCGACTTCTTCGGCGGATCCGACTCCTTCCAGCGCAACGTCGACCGGGAGTACGAGCGCAACCGCGAGCGCTACCAGTTCCTGCGCTGGGGCCAGACCGCGTTCGACGAGTTCAAGGTCGTCCCGCCGGGCACCGGCATCGTGCACCAGGTGAACATCGAGCACCTCGCCCGCGTCGTGATGATCCGCGACGGCAAGGCCTACCCGGACACCTGCGTCGGCACCGACTCCCACACCACCATGGAGAACGGCATCGGCGTCCTCGGCTGGGGCGTCGGCGGCATCGAGGCCGAGGCCGCGATGCTCGGCCAGCCGATCTCCATGCTGATCCCGCGCGTGGTCGGCTTCAAGCTGACCGGCAAGCTCCCCGCCGGCGCCACCGCGACCGACCTGGTGCTCGTGATCACCGAGATGCTGCGCAAGCACGGCGTCGTCGGCAAGTTCGTGGAGTTCTACGGCGAGGGCGTCTCCAGCGTGCCGCTGGCCAACCGGGCCACGATCGGCAACATGAGCCCCGAGTTCGGCTCGACCTGCGCCATCTTCCCGATCGACGGCGAGACGATCGGCTACCTGCGGCTCACCGGCCGCTCGGAGGAGCAGGTCGCGCTCGTGGAGGCCTACGCCAAGGCCCAGGGCCTGTGGCTGGACCCGTCGGCCGAGGAGCCGGTCTTCTCCGAGTACATCGAGCTGGACCTGGCCACGGTCGTCCCGTCGATCGCCGGTCCCAAGCGCCCGCAGGACCGCATCGCGCTGTCGGACGCCAAGCGGGCCTGGCGCGCGGCCGTCAAGGACTACGCCCCGAGCGACCTGGGCCCGGTGGACGAGGCCTCCGACGAGTCGTTCCCCGCCTCCGACTCCCCGGCCATCGCTCACGACGGCACCGAGGACCTGCCGCACGCCGCCGGTCTCAACGGCGACCGTCCCAACAGGCCGGTCCAGGTCACGCTGGCCGACGGCACGAGCTTCGAGATCGACCACGGCGTGGTGACGATCGCGGCCATCACCAGCTGCACCAACACCTCCAACCCCTACGTCATGATGGGCGCCGCCCTGCTGGCCAGGAACGCGGTCGAGAAGGGCCTGACCCGCAAGCCGTGGGTCAAGACCTCGCTCGCCCCCGGCTCGCAGGTCGTCACCGGTTACTTCGAGCGCTCCGGCCTGCAGCCGTACCTCGACAAGATCGGTTTCAACCTGGTCGGCTACGGCTGCACCACCTGCATCGGCAACTCCGGCCCGCTGCAGGAGGAGATCTCCTCCGCCATCCAGACCAACGACCTCGCGGTCACCGCGGTGCTGTCCGGCAACCGTAACTTCGAGGGCCGGATCAACCCCGACGTCAAGATGAACTACCTGGCCTCGCCGCCGCTGGTCGTCGCCTACGCCCTCGCGGGCACCATGGACATCGACCTGAACAACGAGCCGCTGGGCACCGGCACCGACGGCGAGCCGGTGTTCCTCGCCGACATCTGGCCCTCGGCGGAGGAGGTCTCCGCGGTCGTGGCGTCCTCGATCGACCAGGACATGTTCCTGCGCGACTACGCGGACGTGTTCAAGGGCGACGAGACGTGGCAGTCGCTGCCGATCCCGACCGGTGACACCTTCGAGTGGGACCCGGCCTCGACCTACGTCCGCAAGGCCCCCTACTTCGACGGCATGCCCTCCGAGCCGAGCCCCGTCACCGACATCGCGGGCGCGCGGGTTCTGGCCAAGCTGGGCGACTCGGTCACCACCGACCACATCTCGCCGGCCGGGTCCATCAAGGTCGGTACCCCGGCCGCCGACTACCTCAAGGCCAACGGCGTCGAGGTCAAGGACTTCAACTCCTACGGCTCCCGCCGGGGCAACCACGAGGTGATGATCCGCGGCACTTTCGCCAACATCCGGCTGAAGAACCTGCTGCTCGACGGTGTGGAGGGCGGCTACACCCGCGACTTCACCCTTGAGGGCGGCCCGCAGTCCTTCATCTACGACGCCTCCGCCAACTACCAGGCCGCGGGCACCCCGCTCGTCGTCCTGGCCGGCAAGGAGTACGGCTCCGGCTCCTCCCGCGACTGGGCGGCCAAGGGCACCGCGCTGCTCGGCGTCCGCGCCGTCATCGCCGAGTCCTACGAGCGCATCCACCGCTCCAACCTCATCGGCATGGGCGTGCTGCCGCTGCAGTTCCCCGAGGGCGAGACGGCCGGGTCGCTGGGCCTGACCGGCGAGGAGACCTTCGAGATCACCGGTGTCGAGGAGCTCAACGGCGGCGGCATCCCGCAGACCGTCACGGTCAGGGCGGACGACAAGGAGTTCCAGGCGGTCGTGCGCATCGACACCCCGGGAGAGGCCGACTACTACCGCCACGGCGGCATCATGCAGTACGTCCTGCGCTCCCTGCTCGCCAAGAGCTGAGAGGCCGAAGGCCGCGGACCCGGCCGCCGACGGGCCGGAGCCTTGACCGGGCTCCCGGATCACGGCAGGCCGGGGCGTTGGCCGGGAGATCCGGACGACGGGCAGGCCGGGAGGTTGACCGGAATCCCGGGTCGCGGCAGGGCGGGCCGTGGACCGGGACTCCGGCCGGTGAACCGTGGGCCGGAGCATGGCTTCCGCTCCTCGGCTCCCGGCCTCTGGTTCCCGCTCGTAGGTCTCCGGCTCCCCGTTCTCGAAAGCCGGAGGCCGGAAACAGGGCCGGACCACGGTCACGGAGGAGCGCAAGCGGAGCCGCACCCTGGACCAGGGTCATGGACGGATTCGAGCGGGCGGGACCCCACGGGGCCCGCCCGTCTTCCGTTCTCCAGCTTTCGCGCTCCGTCTTTCAGCTCTGGGTGGTGTTTCTTCGGCGGAAGAATGTCATTCCCCGAGGGATATCCAGAAACTTGTTGTCTCCCGAGTGAAATGCCGGGACAATTCCCCTAACGGGGAAGGGGAGTACCCTCACGCTGCCTGGTCGTCAATACGGCTTTCGCCCGGTCAGGCAGGGTCCGCGCACTCGCGGGCCAGGGGAGACCTTCCAGCTACGTCGACGTGGCTGGAAGGAGAAGCATGCACAGCCACACCCCTCACGGCCTGCACGTCCGGATGTTCGTCTCGATGGCGCTGCTCGGCGTGGTCTACGCGATCCCGGTGGCCGCCGCCCTCTCGATCGGCTTTCCCTGGCCGGTTGTCGCGGTCCTGGCGGCTCTGACGGTCGCCGTCCAATGGTTCGGCACCGAGTGGCTCGCCAGGCGGGCGGCGGGGGCGAGGTTCGTCGACGCCCAGCGGGAACCGGAACTGCACGCGGTACTCGACCGGCTCTGCGCGCTCAACGACCTGCCCAAGCCGCGGGTCGCCGTCAGCCTCGACCCCGTCCCGAACGCCTTCACGGTCGGCCGCTCCCCCCGGCACACCACCGTGGTCGTCACCACCGGGCTGCTGCGCACACTCGAACCCGACGAGCTCACCGCGGTGCTGGCGCACGAGATCGCGCACATCCGCCACCGCGACGTCGCGGTGATGACACTGGCCAGTTCGTTCGCCATCGCGCTGGCCTGGATCGGGCGGAGCACCGGACGGGCCGTCCTGAACGCCCCGGGCGAGCTGCTGGAGGCGGGCCTCATCGGCGCCGTGATCGTGATTCTCGGCGCCTTCGCCGCGTTGGTCGGAGCCCTGGCCCAGCTGCCCTTGCGCGCGCTCAGCCGCTATCGGGAGCTGGCGGCCGACCATGGCGCGGCCGTACAGCTCGGCCAGCCCGCGCTGCTGGCCTCCGCCCTGCTCAAGGTCCACAACCGCGACGCCATCCCCAGCACCGACCTGCGCGCCTCCCGCATCCCGGCCCTCGGCCTGGTCGCCTGCCGCCCCGCCCGCTTCTCCTGGCTGTCCACCCACCCCTCGGTCTCCACTCGCGTGAACAGACTGGAGTCCCTCCTCCGCCACTAACCCGGCGCCCCCTCCTCCTTTCCTCCCCGTCCCTTTCCCGCGTTCCCGGTTTCTCGTTTCCCTCCCCGCGTCCCGTCTCCCTACGCGCGCCTCTCCGCGTTCCCCGCCCCCTACGCTCGGGATCTTCTACAGCGCCGGTACGGCGAGCGGTGAAGCGGGGCGGGTCGGCGCCGATGAGCGGTGCTCAAGCCGGTGAACCCTTCCGGTCGTCCCTCCGGCAGCGCGGTGATATTCGATCGCCCCCAGGGGGAGCAGGCCCTACGGTCTTGGCATGACCGGCGAACTCCTCACTCTGATCATGGTGGGCACGGCCGTCCTCCTGGGGGCGATCGTGCAGGGATCGGTCGGGTTCGGGCTGGGGCTCATGGCGGTGCCCATGGTCACGATGCTCAATCCCGGGGCCATGCCGGGGGCCGTACAGGTCGTCAACGCCACGCTGCCGCTGTTCACCCTGGCGGCCGAATGGCGCCTGATCGACTGGCGCGGAGTCGGATTCGCCGTCCTCGGCAGGCTTCCGGGCAGTTTCCTGGGAGGCCTGGTCGTCCTCTACGTCTCCAAGCGGTCCTTGGGACTCCTGGTCGGAGTGATGGTGCTTGCCGCGGTCGGCCTGACCGTGTGGGCGGTGAGCGTGCCACGCAACGGCCGGACGATCACGGGGGCGGGCTTCGTCTCCGGCATCACCGGCACCGCGACCGGCGTCGGCGGCCCGCCCATGGCCCTGGTCTACCAGAACGCCAAGGGCCCCCAGATCAGGGCCACCCTGGCGATGTTCTTCCTGCTCAGCGCCGTACAATCCATGATCATCCTGGCCGCCCTCGACAGGTTCCCGGCCCATGCGCTGACCTTCGGCGCGCTGCTGATCCCCTTCGTGGTCGCGGGATTCCTGATCTCCAGACCGCTGCGCCGCTTCCTCGACGCCGGGCGCATCAGAACCGCGATCCTCGTCGTGGCCGCAATCTCAGCCCTCACCCTGATCGCCCAGAGCACCCTCGGCTGACCTCCGCCTCTGGTTCCTCACCGGGGAGAGTGTTCCCCGCTTCTCTCCCGAAACGACGACTCGTTCGCCTTCTCTATCACGGGATGTGGGTGAACCTTTCGTTTCGTGACGATCGAAAAACGACGCGTGAGGTCGACTGGCATCACGCACGGTTTTCATGGAGTCACTTAAAGGTGTCGACCCTCTGGGGTCATTTGCTTCCCTGGCTTGCTGCCTGTCAACCGTGCCGAATGGCAAGAATTTTGAAGCGGTTGCGATTCTTGGTCAACTACGACGGGTGATCACGTATGTGAGAATCCAGTGTTCCCGATGTGTGGCGGAAGAGTTTATTCATTTGTTTCTTGCGAAGATCTTGTCCGGGATGACGATCGATGTATACATTTCGTTCGTTTGTGTCCGGCGCGCCTCGTGCGACCTGCTCGTTTCCATGACGGATTGGGAACTTCCGTGAGGTGGCGCCAGGTGTTGACTTCTGCTTTGAATGGCTCGGAGGGTGGCTGCTTTGCGCCGTAATTCGTCATGGCCGAATTCAGTTCGCTGGGTGTTCCTTGTGATGCTCGCGGCGCTTCCGGGCCTGCTGCAGATGAATGCCTTTCCCGCAGTCGCGGCGGCGCGTTTTTCTCTTTCTGCGCAGCCGCCTGACACACCCGACCAGCTTTCCGGGCCGACTGTGGGGCTGCCACACCTGGTGGACGCCGATGCCACCCGGACCCGTGCGGCCGCCGGAGGCGGAAAAAACTCGACGGGTGAGCTGAAGCGGCCCAAAGATGCACCGACGCTCGATGTCAGAGACTTCGGTCGGATCGAGAAGAGGATTACCCGGTCGTCACCGAAAAAGCCCAGATCAGGCATGCTTTCGCCGCAGGAGCGCAACGCCGCGGCGTTGAGCGGCATGTGGATCGAGGGCTACTACCCTGAGGACCAGGAACAGATCGACACCCTTACTCCGCAGTTGCGTGTCGACGGTTACAACACCGGGGACGGTTCCGCGGAGCTCGAGTACTCCTACAAGGTCTGCGCTCTGTCCGACAACGGCACCGTTGGCCTGTGCCAGCAGTCCGGCTGGTTGTGGTGGACCAGTCCGTGGTGGACGGTGCCCGCCGGGTTCCTGAAGTGGGGAAAGCGCTACACCTGGGAGGCCACCGTCCGCGACGCCGCCACCCTGGAAACCGGCACGGTCTCGAACCTGACCTTCGTCACGGGTGTGCGTCAGTCGGTGGTGGGCTCAAAACTCGCCACCCTGGGAGCCGACGGCCAGGAGTTCCATCAGCTCGCGGGTAACTACACCACCAGCGTCACCGATGCCTCGGTGGCGACCTCAGGGCCGCCGCTGTCGGTCACCCGCTCCTACAACAGCCTGGACGTGCGCACCACCGGGATGTTCGGCGTCGGCTGGTCGACCCGCTTCGACATGAAGATCCAGCCCGAGACGGGCACTCCACAGACACTGCTGGTGACATATCCCGACGGTCGTGAGCTTCGCTTCGCCACCAAAAGCACCGCGGCGGGTGTCACCAGTTTCCAGTCCCCACCCGGCATCCAGGCCACACTGACCACCGTCACCGGCGGCGGCTGGAAACTGATGGACAAGTCGTCGACCGTCTACACCTTTGACGCGCAAGGCCGTCTGACGAAGGTGACGGACAACCGCGGCCGGACACAGGACTTGACCTACGGCACCAACGGCAAACTGGCCACGGTCACCGCGGCCGGCGGCCGGTCGCTCGCCTTCACGTGGACAGGCGACCACGTCACGTCCGTGGCCACCGACCCGGTCGGAGGGCAGCCGCTGACCTGGACCTACGTCTATGACGGCCAGCGCCTGAGCCAGGCCTGCTCCCCGCTGGCGGCTCCGAACTGCACCACCTACACCTACGCTACGGGGTCCACCTATCGGGAGAGCGTCCTGCAGGACCGGCCTCTGGGGTACTGGCGAATGGGTGAGAGCCGTTTGATGAGCGGTGCTTCCTACAGCTACTTCCCCGATGAAACGGCACTGTCGGGAGGCGCTTACCTCCCTTCTGGGACCTCCGGGGTGCAGACCGGCAAGCCCGGTGCGCTGACGGGCACCACGAACGCCTCGGCCAACTTCCAGGGCAGCGGTACCACCTCCTGGGCCAACGTTGACGGTACGTTCCCCAGACTGGGCAAGAACATATCGATTGAGTCGTGGTTCAAGACGACCAACTCGGGATTCATCTTCTGGTCCGGTAGCTCCAGCGTCTGGTACCCCAGCATTCTCGCCTACGGGATTCCCGGTCTCTACGTCGGTGTCGACGGTAAGCTGCGCGGCCAACTGCAGTTCCCCCTCATCGGGCCGTACACCCCGGTCACCTCTTCGCAGGTCGTCAACGACGGTCAGTGGCACCACGCGGTGATCACGGCTGACAGCAGCGTCACCAAGCTGTACGTCGACGGCGCCGCGGCGGGTTCGGTCAATCTGGGTGCCGAGGAGAGCGAGTGGATGCCGATCAGTATGATCGGCAGCGGCAGCGCCGATTCGTATCTGCCCGGCGCCCCCAGTGGACGCTCCGTCCCCGCGGAGTTCGGGTTCAAGGGTCTCATCGACGAGGTCGCCGTCTACGATCGCGTGCTCACCCCCGCCCAGATCAGCGCGCACTACGCCGCCCGTGCCGAGGCGCCTTACAAGCTGAGCAAGATCACGCTGCCGTCCGGGCGGGAGTGGATGTCCACCACCTACGACCCGGCCAACAGCCGGGTCGCCACCCACACTGACCAGCACGGCGGTACCTGGACCCTCGGCGCCCCTGTCTACAGCGACAGCGGTGAGCTGGACTACGACAGCGAGCGGACCACGATCACCGTGACCGACCCCAACGGCAAATCCCAGGAGTACGTTCACGACTCCTGGCGCAACGACCGGCTCATCAGCCGGAAAGACCAGCGCACCCCCATCACCTCCGTCACCTCCTACGAGTACGACAGCACGGGCTTCCTGGCCAAGACCACCGACCCCAACGGCAACGCGGTCGAGCAGGTCAGCGACGAGCGGGGCAACGTCACCAAGGTCAAGACCTGCCGGGCGGCAGGGAACTGCCAGACCACCTATCAGGCGTACTACCTCAACAGCGGCGACGAGTTCGACCCGCGCAACGACCAGATGACCGCCAGCCGGGACGCCCGTTCAACCGGCGCCACCGACAACACCTACGCCACGAAGTGGGAGTACACCACCAAGGGCGATGTGTCCAAGGTGACCACCCCGGCCACCTCCGACTTCCCCTCCGGCCGCTCGGCGACCATCACCTACACCGACGGCACCGAACCCGCGGTCGGCGGCGGCACCACCTCGGCGGGCCTGCGCAAGTCCAGCAAGGACGCCAAGGGCAACGAGACCACCTACCGCTACACCGCAGCCGGGGACGTGGCCGAGCAGACCAGCCCGTCCGGCCTGGTCACCGCGTTCACCTACGACGCGGTCGGCCGGGTGGTCTCCCGTAAGGAGATCTCCCAGGCCAACCCCGCCGGGATCACCACCACGTTCACCTACAACGGGCTCGGGCAGGTGCTGACCCGGACCGATCCCGAGGTGGAGAACGAGGTCACCGGCGTCACCCACACCGCCAAGACGACCTACACCTACAACGCCGACGGCAACAAGCTCACCGAGACCGTCACGGACCTGACCGGCGGGGATCCGGCGCGCACCACCACCTACACCTACGACACCCACGGTCGCGTCGAGACCGTCACCGATCCCGAGGGCGGGGTGACCCGCACTGCCTGGGACACCACGGGCGCCCAGATCTCGGAAACCGATCCGCTCGGTACGGTGACCGCCTTCGCCTACACCGAGCGCGGCGAGCCGGCCACCACGACGCTGAAGAACTGGACCGGCAGCCCGGTCAACCCGCAGGCCCCCCAGGACAAGGTGCTGGAGTCCAACGCCTACGACCCGGCGGGCCGCCTGGCCAGCCGGGTCGACGCGATGGGCCGCAAGACCACCTACACCTACTTCACCGACGACCGCCTGTCGCAGACCATCGCCGACGACGTCCGGCTGAACGGCTCCACCACCGCCACCGACGTGGTGCTGGCCGACAACACCTACGACGCGGCGGGCAACCTCACCAAGCGGATCATCGGCGGGGGCAAGGCCACCACCGACTACGTCTACGACGCCGCCGGCCGCACGACCTCGACCACGTTCGACCCGGCCACACTCAAGCGTAAGACCGCCTTCACCTACGACGCCGCCGGCAACGTCACCCGCGAGACCTTCAGCGGCGCGGGAACCACCCGGACGGAGTTCACCGACTACGTCTACAACGCGCTGGACCAGGTGACCCGGCAGACGGTCGAGAACGGCACCGACGACCTGGTGACCACCAGCACCTACGACGACCGCGGCTTGCTGACCGCCACCATCGACCCGCGGGGCAACGCCACCGGCGCCACCGCCGCCGACTTCACCACAACTCTGCGCTACGACCTGGCCGGACAACTGGTGGAGACGAAGGCCCCACAGGTGAAAGTCGACAAGAATGGCTCGGCCGCCGACGGTCGGCCTACGGTGAAGTACGGCTACGACACCGTGGGCCTGCGCACCCACACCGTGGACGCGGAGGGGCGGACCGTTGTCTCGGCCTTCGACAAGATCGGCCGCCTGACCTCTGCTACTCGGCCTTCCTATACGCCGCCGGGTGGCAGCGCCCTCGTTCCGAAGGTCAGCTTCACTTATGACGCGGCGGGCCGCGGGACCCAGATCACCGACGAACGCGGATACGTCACCAAGACCGACTACGACGCTCTCGGCAATCCAGTACGTAGGACAGATCCCGGCCCGTCCGGGCCGGGGGGAGTGTGGACATCGGAATACGACCTGCTGGGCGAGACATTGGCCACGGTCGATCCGACAGGTGCCCGCAGCGAGGCCACCTACGACGACCTCGGCCGCCAGATCACCCAGACAGAGATCGAGCGCACACCGACCACCGCCGCCTACACCACCGCGCTGACCTACGACACGGCGGGTAACCTCACCAAAACCGTCGCACCGGGCAACAAGATCACCACCTACACCGTCAATGCCGCCGGAGAGGTGACCGCGACCACCGATCCGCTCACCAGGACCAGCACCGTCGGCTACGACATCCTCGGCCGTGTGGCCAAGTCAACCGACGCGCTGGGCAACGCCACCGAAACCGACTACGACCTGGCCGGGCGCAAGATCACGATCAGAGACCTCGAGAAGGTCGGCAGCAGTACCACGACCGTCCGTACGGTCGGGTTCGGTTACGACCCGGCCGGTAACCAGACCAGCACCACCTCCGGGGAGGGCCGCGTCACCCGCCGCGACTTCGACGCCCTGAACCGGGTGACCTCGCTGATCGAGCCGGTCTCCGCCAGCAAGTCGATCACCACCACGCTCGGCTACGACGCCACCGGCGCCCGCACCCGCCTGACCGACGGCCGTGGCAACGCCACCTGGACCACCTACAACAGTCTCGGCCTGGCCGAAGCTGTCACCGAACCGGCCACCACCGCCCACCCGGCCGTCCCCGACCGCACCTGGACCGCTCTCTATGACGCGGCCGGTAACCCCGTGGCCACGCTCCAGCCCGGCGGAGTGCGCATCGACCGGGAGTTCGACCCGCTCGGCCAGATGGTCAAACAGACCGGCACCGGAGCCTCGGTGACCACCCCCGACCGCACCTACGCCTACGACCAGGCAGGCCGTACCACCGCGATCGGTGACTACACCCTGGACTACAACGACCGCAGCCTGCCGACCAAGGTCTCCAAAGCCACCAACCAGGTCGCCACCTACGCCTACGACGCCCTCGGCAACACCACCCAGCGCGTCGATCCGACCGGCACCGCGAACTACACCTACGACGACGCCAGCCAGCTGAAAACAGCTGGTGATCCGGTGACCGGCCGCACCTGGACCTACGGCTACGACGACGTCGGTCGGCTCACCAGCCAGACCTCCAGCGGGACGGCCAACACCCAGACCTACACCTACGACGGGGTCGACAGGATCACCTCTCACACGCTGAAGAGCGGCGGCGGTACCCAGCTCGCGAAGATCACTTATGGGTGGGACAAGGACGACAACCTCACCACCAAGACCACCGTCGGCACCGCGGGCGCCGGCACCAACACCTACGGCTATGATCACGCCGGCCGTCTGACCTCCTGGACCGCCCCCGGCGGCGCGACCACCGCTTACGAATGGGACGACGCCGGCAACCGCACCAAGGCCGGAAGCAAGACCTACACCTACGACGAACGCAACCGTCTGCTGTCGGGGGACGGTACCGACTACACCTACACCCCCCGCGGCACCCTGGCCACCGAGACCAAGGCGGGCGTCACCAACAACCTGGTCTTCGACGCCTTCGACCGGCTTATTTCCGACGGCGACGCCACCTACGGGTATGACGCCCTAGGCCGGGTTATCTCCCGGACCAAGGGCACCGACCAGCAGCGCTTCATCTATTCCGGGCTGGACAACGACATCGCCACCGTCACCAACAGCACAGGCGCCATCTTGGCCACGTACGGTCGCGACCCCTTCGGCGGCCTGCTGAGTTTGCACGAAGGCGCCACACCCGCATTGGCGACTATGACCGACCTGCACGGCGACCTGGTCGGTACCTTCTCCGACACCGCCTTGGTCGACTCGATGGCATACGACCCGTTCGGTCAGGTTATTCAGCGTACGGGCACTCAGCGCGCGCTTGGTTACCAGGGAGAGTACACCGACCCGGACAGCGGCAAGGTCAACATGGACGCTCGCTGGTATCAGCCCGGCACCGGCGCCTTCACCTCCCGCGACACCGCCACCCTTACCCCGGATCCTTCTGTCCAGGCCAACCGTTACACCTACGCCAACGCCGCCCCACTGGCCAACGTCGACCCCACCGGCCATATCACCATCGAGACCGGAGGACGTCAGAGCGGCGGAGGCGGAGTCTCCGATTGGGAGTCATCGGGTAACTTGGCCGACTACCTGGCGCCGACCGATTCGAGCTGGGGCTTCGCATCGCTGGAGGTCATTCCAGGGAAGCCGTACAACGCGTGGCCCGACCAGCCGTGCGGCTGCATTGATTCACAGGGAACCTATGACGCTCAGTTCGGGCTGTGGGCATGGGCTCCGCTGTTTTCCGATGGCGAGGCGGAAAGAATAGGCGTAATGCCGAACGGCAGGCCTATACCCAAAGCCTCTCCAGCGGCCGGAAATGCGCTGCCGACAGCTGGCGGAGGAGCAGATGCATGCGCGGCGGATCCTAATAGCGCTAAATGTAAGAATATGTGGAAGAAGTGCGCCGTGCAGTACTCAAATAGGGCGTGCGACCAGTGGTTCAAAGCTTCCGGTGAAGTTTTGATGATGCAGAGGTTCGTACAAGGCTGCACGGTCAACAAGGTGGGGAAGGGCCTTGGTGCCGACGTGTGCGGGCGGCTGGCGACCATGCTCGGAATCACAGGGAAGGAATGGAGTGCGTTAGTCGAGAAGAAGTTCTGGGAGAAGCTCGGTAAAGGCCTGATGGCTGCTCTCAACGCGGTCGTCGACTTCTTCATCGAAGACGCGGTGAACTGCTTTAAGGGTGACTTCGCCTCGTGTGCGTTGCTGGCGATCGATGTGGCGAGCGGTCGCACGCTGAAAGCTCTTAGGGGAGTAAGTAAAACCTTCGCTGTTCTCGGTAAGGGCCTCAGGGCGGTTGACAAGGCCTGCGGTAACAGTTTCCTGCCGGGAACCAGGATCCTTATGGCCGACGGCTCTTCCAAGCCGATCGAGGAAGTGGAGACCGGTGATCGTGTGGTCGCGACCGATCCCGCGACCGGAAAGGCCGAGAGCCGGCCTGTCACGGCCTCGATCGTTGGTGAGGGCACCAAGCGCCTTGTGCGCCTCCGTGTCGACACGGACGGCAGCGGTGGTGACCAAGTGGGCCGGATGACGGCGACGGACGGGCATCCTGTCTGGGAGGACGATCAGAATGACTGGGTCGACGCGGGTTCGCTGACCGCGGGAATGCATCTGCTCTCCGCTGAAGGGGAGCGGCTGGAGTTGCTCTCTGTTCAGGAATACGTGAAGCGGGAGCAGCGAGTCTACAATCTGACCGTAGAGGGTATTCATACCTACTACGTGATTGTCGGGAACCAGAGCGTTCTCGTACACAACACAGATTTTTGCATAAGAGTCACGTCTGTCTTTGAGAAGAGCCCCGCTCTTTTGAAGGCGGCAAATAAGGCGATCACCAACGAGAAAGTGAAGAGGGAGATGGATACGCTGCTCTCGAAATTGATGGAAGGGAACACGAAGCCTGGAATAGATTCGAAGTACCTGGGGCACGGTATATCCTATCTGCGCGGCAAAAGAGGTGCGCGTATATATTATAGGCAGGTTGGGGGTGGTATTGAAATTGTCGGAAAGTCCGATAAGAAAAATCAGCAATACGTGATAGACAGGCTCGGGGAGATTTACGGAAAGAAGTAGGGGAAAGTGCTTCACTTTGATGAAGGTGAGTTCACGGTCGACTTCCCTATAGGGGGGCCTGAGCTGGATGATCTCGAACTCGTCGATGACGTCGATGTTTTCGTCACGCTTCGTGATGGCACAAGTTGGCTCGGAGTGTTCATCTCGCTTGCAAAACTTGCCAGTTCGATGAAGGTCCGAGCGGAGAGCGGCGAGCTTAGAGGTGGTCTCTACCACTGGGAGAGCGGCTTGGTCATAATGCGACAAGCCGGAGTCAGCGCCATACTTGAGGCGATCAGAGACATGGTCGCGGAAGGGGACGTTGAGGAGCATTTGATCAAGCAGCTGAAAGACGATGACCCTGATGAAACGTCTTGATGGGCTGCGGGATTGGCTCGCGTGAGTCGACCGTTTTTCCGTCCGGCCTGAGGTTTGCGTTCGCCAACCGCTTGATTGTTTTATAAAAATATTTTGCTCTCTTTTTCTCCTTCGCTTTCAGGGGTCGTCTACGACCAGCTATGCCTGTAAGACCGCCGGGGATCGGGAGAGGGGAGATGGATAAAAAACCACTCGTCGTGCTGTCGGAAGCGACGACGAGTGGTTTCGGAAAAATCTCATCACAGGTGTTCACCTTGTCGGGGTGAAAACCGTCGAGAAGGGGAACGGGGTCAGGAGACCTTGGCGGCGGGGGCGGAGAAGGTGTTGCAGACGTCGGGGGTCTCGGCGTCGAAGCCGCGCCTGAGCCAGAACGCGATGTTCTTGGACTTGCCGTGGCTGGCGGTGTCGTAGGCGGCCTGGGCCACGTAGGTGAAGTCGGACTCGCGGCGGCCGAGGGCCTGCCAGACGCTGCCGATGAAGGCGCCGCTGAAGCACTCGGCCTGGAGCTCGATCTTGCGGATCGCGGCGAGGGTGGCCTTCTCGTTCTTGTACTTGCGGTTGCCGACGGCGTTCATGATGCCCGACAGCTGCTGCACGTGGTGGCCGTACTCGTGGGCGAGTACCTCGAACAGGAACAGCTCGGTCGCCTGGGAGAGGATGCCCGGGTCGAGCAGGAAGGTGATCTTCTTGTTGTAGGGGCAGTAGACGGCCTGCGCGCCCTTGGGGAACTTGCCGCAGCCGGTGGGGACGCCGGCGCGGGAGGTCGTGACGAACTTGGGCTTGGAGAAGGGGATCCTGGCCTTGGTCAGCTGGTCCTGCCAGCTGGTGTTGAGGCAGTCGAGCACGAACTCGAGATAGACCCGGGCGGCGTCGAGGTCGTCCGGGTTGATGGGCTGCTCCTCGCACGCCTTGATCTCGAATTTTCCGCTGTGGTAAACGGGATTATTCGTCTCAGGGCTCTTGCCCGCGGCGGGGACCGGCCCGTTCTGCTCGAGGACGCCCGCAGTGGCGGTACCGGCGAACAGGAGGCTCGCGAGCACGCCGGAAAGCAGGGAAATGACGGAGATACGCATGATCCCGCACCCTAATGGAGGTAAAAGGGCGGGTAAAGCGAAATGCGGCCGTACCCCGGAGGATACGGCCGCATGCCGTGGACAGGGCGGGCGGAAGTGCGGTCGGCCGCCGCCCCAGGGGAAACCAGGGGAAAGAAAGGGAAACGTCCCAGGTCAGGCGACGGTACGGCTCGGCGCGGTCCAGGTGTTGCACGACGACGGGGAACCGGAGTTGAAGCCCCGCTCCATCCAGTAGGCCTGGCTGCGGCCCCTGCCGTGGTCGTTCTTGGCCCAGTTCTTCTGGCCGTTCTCGGAAACCCACTCGACCATCGAGTCCCACTGCTCCTGGTCGACCGGCAGGTCGGCGGAGACCTGGCGCAGGAACGCCGAGCCCAGGCAGTCGGCCTGCAGTTCGAGGCGGCGGGAGAAGGCGAGCTTGGTCGACGCCCCGGCGCGCCAGATGCTCTGGCCGTAGTAGTTCATGACGCCCATGAGCTGCTGCACGTGGTGGCCGTACTCGTGGGCCATGAACTGGGCGTGGTTGGGGGCGTAGGGGTTCTTCAGCACGTCACGGAAGACACCGATGTAGATCATGCGGTTGCTGGAGCAGTAGTAGCCGCCGGCGCCCTTGGGCCAGGGGCCGCAGGGGCTGCCGACCCGGGTGGTGACGAAGCGCAGCTTCGGCTGGGCGAAGGGCAGCTTGGCCTTCTTGAACTGGGTCTTCCAGGACAGGTTGAGGCAGCGGGTGATGCGGGTCATGAAGTACCGGTAGGAGGCCGCGCTTCCCGCGCGGATCTGCCCGGCCCCGCAGCTCATCTGGGGAAGGGTGCCCGTGCGGTACAGGGGGCTGGCCGTCGCGGCGGTGCGGCCGCCCGGCACGCGCAGCGTCGCGCCGGCGGCGGCGGGCGACTGCGCGGTGGAGGACTGCGCCGCGGAGGACTGTGCGCTCGGGGAGGCGCCCGCGGAGGCCGCGGTGGCGAGGGCCTGGGGGGCCGGAAGTGCGTCTGCGTTCGCCGTACCAATGCCCGTGACCAGGGTAAATGCCAAGCAGGCGGTGGTGAGTGACGATAGTTGCCTAAAGGGGAGAGTGCTCATGGTGAGGCAAAGGCTATTGCAAGTGTGGATAAAACGTGCAGAATCGTTGTCCTCGGAAGAGGCGCCCCTCACGCGAACTAGACTCAGCTCTGACGCTGACCGATCAGAGGGGATGATTCCGTGAGTGAGCGGACCGGGCGGCCTGGCAGTCTGCTGGATTCGGTCGGGGGCCCACGGGACCTCAAGACGCTGGGAGCGGACGAGCTACCCCGGCTCGCCGCCGAGATCCGGGACCTGCTGATCAGCTCGACGGCCCGTGGCGGCGGTCACCTGGGCCCCAACCTCGGCGTGGTGGAGCTGACGATCGCCCTGCACCGGGTCTTCGACTCCCCCCGTGACCGCATCCTCTGGGACACCGGCCACCAGGCCTACGTCCACAAGATGCTCACCGGCCGCGCGGGACGGTTCGACACGCTCCGCCAGGAGGGCGGCCTGTCGGGCTACCCCAGCCAGGCCGAGTCGGAACACGACGTCATCGAGAACTCCCACGCCTCGACCGCGCTGTCCTACGCCGACGGCCTGGCCAAGGCCTACAAGCTGCGCCGCGAGAGCGACCGCACGGTCGTCGCGGTGATCGGCGACGGGGCGCTCACCGGGGGCATGGCCTGGGAGGCGCTCAACAACATCGCCGCCAGCAAGGACCTGCCGCTGATCATCGTGGTCAACGACAACGGCCGCTCCTACTCGCCGACCATCGGCGGCCTCGCCTCACACCTGGCCTCGCTGCGCGCCACCCAGCGCTACGAGGACATGCTGGAGTTCGTCAAGGACAACCTGGCGAAGGTCCCCGTCGTCGGCCCCCCGGTCTACGACGCGCTGCACGGCGTCAAGAAGGGCATCAAGGACGTCCTGGCCCCGCAGGTCATGTTCGAGGACCTGGGGCTGAAGTACATCGGGCTGGTCGACGGTCACGACGAGCAGGCCGTCGAGGCCGCGCTGCGCAAGGCCCGCGGCTTCCGCCGCCCCGTCATCGTGCACGTCCTGACCAAGAAGGGCTTCGGCTACTCCTTCGCCGAGAACCACGACGAGGACTGCTTCCACTCGCCCAGCGCCTTCGACCCGCTGACCGGCGAGGAGAAGCCCAAGCCGCACGGCTGGACCAACGTCTTCAGCCAGGAGATCGTACGGCTCGCCGCCGAACGCCAGGACATCGTGGCGATCACCGCCGCGATGCTCGGCCCGGTCGGCCTGATCCCGTTCTCCGAGGCCTATCCCGACCGCCTCTACGACGTCGGCATCGCCGAGCAGCACGCCCTGACCAGCGCCGCGGGCCTGGCGCTCGGCGGGCTCCACCCGGTGGTCGCCGTCTACGCGACCTTCCTCAACCGGGCCTTCGACCAGCTCCTCATGGACGTCGCACTGCACCGCCTGCCGGTCACGGTCGTGCTCGACCGGGCGGGCGTCACCGGTGACGACGGCGCCAGCCACAACGGCATGTGGGACCTGTCGATCCTGCAGGTCATCCCAGGCCTGTCGATCGCGGTGCCGCGCGACGAGCCGCGCCTGCGCGAGCTGCTGGCCGAGGCCGTCGAGGTCGAGGACGGCCCGACCGTGGTCCGCTACCCCAAGGGGCCCGTGGCCGCCGAGATCGAGGCGGTCGGCAGGATCGGCGGGATGGACGTGCTGCGCGCCGCCCCCAGCCCGGCGGACGCGGAGGGCATGGAGGGCATGGAGAGCGCGGAGCAGGCGGACGCCGACTCCGACGTGGACGCCGACGTGCTGCTGGTCTCGGTCGGCCCGATGGCCGAGCTGTGCGTGGAGGCCGCCGCCCTGCTCGACGCCCAGGGCATCTCGGCGACCGTGGTCGACCCGCGCTGGGTCAAGCCGCTGGACGAGGCACTGGTGACGACCGCCGCCGCGCACAAGCTGGTCGTGGTGGTCGAGGACAACGGCAGGGTCGGCGGTGTCGGCGACGCGGTCGCCAGGACGCTGCGCGACGCCGACGTGGACGTTCCGGTCCGCACCTACGGCATTCCGCAGCGCTTCCTGGATCACGCCAAGCGGGCGAAGATCCTCGGCGAGATCGGCCTGACCGCGCAGGGCATCGCCCGCGAGATCACCGAGGCGGTCGCCAAGCGGTCCCCGGCTCTGGAGAACCAGCCGGCTCGCTGAGCCGACAGCCGACGGCCACGTACGGGTCCGCGCGAACACGCATCGGTTCGCGCGGACCCGTATCGGTCTGTGCGGACCGAGATTGGTCTGTGCGGACCAGTGTCGGTCTGTGCGGACCGGGATCGGTCTATATGGGCTGGGATCGGTCTGTGCGGACCGGTGCCGGTCTGTGCGGGCCGGGTGTGCCTGGCGCGGGAGCCGTCAGCCGGTCTCGCCGGGGTGGCCGGCCTTCGCGGGTGTCGCGGCTCCGTCGGGACCGCCGATCTCCGCCGTAGCCGTAGCCGTAGCCGTAGCCGCAGCCCTGCCCGCGCGCGTCCGCCGTGCGATCACGATGAGGCCCGCGGCCAGTACGGCGGCGCATCCGGTGATCGGCACCATCAGGTGCTGGTTGTCACGCATGAACTCGCCCGCCAGGGAGCCCAGCACCAGGTAGGTGGTCACCCACGCCGCCCCGCCCGCGACCGCCCAGCGGATGAAACGGCCGTACGGCATGCCGAGGCTCCCGGCCAGGACCGGGGTCAGCGCGTTGACCATCGGCAGGAAGTAGGCGGCGGCGAGCGCCGGACCGCCGCCCTCGCCGGTGGTGATCCGTTCCGCCCGCGCCCAGCGGTGCTCGCCGATCCACCGCCCGGCCCTGCTGTGACGGACACGCGGGCCGTACCGGCGGCCGATCAGCCATCCGCCGGTGGCGCCCAGGAAACAGCCGATCACCCCGGCGGCCGCCGCGACCGCGATCTCGGCGGGGCCCGTCAGCGCCGTTCCCGCCACGATGATCGCCGCGTCCCCGGGGAGCACGGCCCCGATCAGCAGGGAGCCGTCCAGCGTCAGGAGCGCCAGCAACGCGGCACCGACCAGAAGTGGGTCTAACTGACCCAGCGTGTCCAGGAGCATGACCTCATGCTTTCGCCGGGTGGGCATGGCCACATCAGGACTTTCCCTTAAAGAACCCGGAACCTCACCGTTCAGCCACTGATCCGTTGGGCATGACATGCCCCATAGATGTTGGCGACTGTGGATGGTCAAGGAGGACCCCATGGGGGCGCAACGTACTAAAGGAGTTCTACGGGTCAAGTCGGTGGAGCAGTCGATCAGGGATACCGAGGAACCCGAGCACCGGTTGCGCAAAGACCTTTCCGCGATCGACCTGACGGTCTTCGGCATCGGGGTCATCATCGGCACTGGAATCTTCGTGCTCACCGGGCGCGTCGCCAGAGACCTGGCCGGACCGGCGGTGGCGTTGTCGTTCGTGGTGGCCGGGATCGTCTGCGCGCTGGCGGCGCTGTGCTACGCGGAGTTCGCCTCGACCGTCCCCGTGGCCGGATCGGCCTACACCTTCTCCTTCGCCACCTTGGGAGAGTTCCCCGCCTGGATCATCGGCTGGGACCTGTTGCTGGAGATGGCCCTGGCGGCCGCGGTCGTCTCGGTCGGCTGGTCGGGCTATCTGACGTCGTTGCTGGACTCTCTCGGGATACCCCTGCCCGGCTGGATAGCCGGGGAGGGGGCGACCTTCAACCTGCCCGCGGCGCTGATCGTGCTGATCCTCACCGCGGTCCTGGTCGCCGGGGTCAAGCTGTCCTCCAGGGTCAACCTCGTCATCGTGACCATCAAGATCGCGGTGGTACTGCTGGTCATCTTCGTCGGCCTGTTCTTCGTGAGAGGGGCGAACTACACGCCGTTCATCCCGCCCGCGGAGCCGACCCCCGCCGTCAAGGGCCTGGCCGCCCCGCTGATCCAGGTGCTGTTCGGGGTCACCCCCGTCGCGTTCGGCGTCTTCGGCATCTTCAGCGCCGCGGCGATCGTGTTCTTCGCCTACATCGGCTTCGACATCGTCGCGACCGCGGCGGAGGAGACCCGCAACCCACAGCGCGACCTGCCGATCGGCATCATCGCCTCCCTCGCCGTCTGCACCGTCCTCTACGTCGCGGTCTCCCTGGTGGTCGTCGGCATGCAGCCGTACGGGCAGCTCAGCGAGTCCGCCCCGCTGGCGGACGCGTTCAAGGCGGTCGGCCAGACCTGGGCGGCGACGCTCATCAGCATCGGCGCGCTGGCCGGTCTCACCACCGTCGTGATGATCCTCCTGCTGGGCCAGTCGAGGGTGCTGTTCGCGATGTCGAGGGACAACCTGCTGCCGCGTGGCCTGGCCAAGGTCCACCCGAGGTTCGGTACGCCGGCCCGGATCACCGTCATGATGGGTGTCATCGTCGCGATCCTGGCCGGGCTGGTGCCGCTGTCCACGATCGCCGAGCTGGTCAACATCGGCACGCTCTTCGCGTTCGTGGTCGTCTCGATCGCGGTGGTCATCCTGCGCCGCACCCGGCCCGACCTGCCGCGTTCGTTCCGCACCCCGCTGGTGCCGCTGGTGCCCATCCTGTCGGTACTGGCCTGCGTCTACCTGATGATCAACCTGCCGGTGGAGACCTGGATCAGGTTCGTGGTGTGGATGCTCCTCGGGGTCGTGATCTATGCCGCGTACGGCTACCGCCACAGCCGGGTGGCCGAGGTGATCCCGAGCAGACGCCAGGACGTCGACCCCGTCTGAGTCCGCACCGGTCCGTCACGGAACCCGGGGACGCCTGCGCCGAGGAGACCCCGAAAGCATCCGAAGAGCCGGGGAACTCCTCGTCAGGAGCCGGAAGCTCGTCAGAAGCCCGTCAGAAGGAGAAGACCGGGCCGGTGAGCGCCGTCATCTCGCACCGGTTGTCGTAGGTCCGCGAGAACCGTACCGGTCTTCCCTCCCAGGTCCCGGAGGCGTTCACGGTGTGCGGCACGTACTCCTCATCGCAGATCATGTCGATGTCGTAGGTCATCTTCGCCAGGTCGCCGCCGAACCTGCGGAGCATGCCGCAGGCGGTGGCGAAGGAGGGCAGACCGGTGTCGTCCCGGTCGCAGCGCAACAGGACGCTCCTGGCCGGACCACCGGCGACCGAGAGGCTGAGCGTCAGCGCCGATCCGGTGCCTGAGACGGGCAAGGCGGGCGAGACGGGCGAGACGGGGGCGGAGGCGCCGGGGACGCCGGATGAGCTGTCCGAGGCGGGCGACGAGGTCGTGTGCAGCGTGGTCGCGGCGAGGAACGTCACGGCGGCGGACACGATCTTGACGGTTCTCATGTCACCGGTTATTCCCGCCCCGCGACAAAGCTCTGATCCGGATCATGCCAAAGATCCGCCCGCTCTTGGGCGCATGTGTGCGGGAGGGGACGACGTTTTCCGGGATGCGCACCGCCCATCGGCGCCGATCAGGCCCGCGTCCCTGCTCGCCGTACCGGCGCCGGAGAAGAGACAGCGGTGGGGTGGGAGATGCGGTGTGCGGACCGGGGCGTCTGTCGCACTCTGGCGCTGAGGGAGTGGCGTCAGCGGGTGGGGGATGTGGTGCGTGGGGTGGATTGAGCGCTTTTCGTCATATTGGCGTTGGGGTGGGAGGTGCGGTGGTGGATCGGGGTGGGGTGCCCGCCGTACCGGCGCTGGGGAAGGAGCGCCGGTACGGCGGGCGGTGCGGATAAGGCAGGCCGTGTGGGTGCGGTGGGAAGGGGGCGGGAGTGGTGGGTCAGGCGGGGACGGAGGCCGTGCCCGGGGGCAGGAAACGGGGTTCGGCGATGCCGGTCCGGTCGAGGTAGGGGGTGATTCCGCCCAGGTGGAACGGCCAACCGGCGCCGAGGATCATGCACAGGTCGATGTCCTGGGCCGCCGCGACCACGCCCTCGTCGAGCATGATGCGGATCTCCTCGGCCAGGGCCCGCAGGGCGCGCAGCCGTACCTCCTCGGCGGTCGACGGCGAGGTGCCGCCGGTGAAGAAGGCCGTCGCCTCGGGGTCCAGCGAGAAGTCGGGGGCGTAGACCCCGGGCTTGCCGGCGGCGACCAGCCGGGCGAGGTTCTCCGACACTCCGTAACGGGACGGGAAGGCGGCGTGCATGGTCTCGGCGACGTGCAGCGCGACGGCCGGGCCGACGAGTTGCAGCAGCGTGAACGGGGTCATCGGCAGGCCGAGCCCGTCCAGCGCGTGGTCGGCGACCTCCAGCGGGGTGCCCTCGTCGACGGCGCCGATGACCTCGCCCATGAACCGGGTCAGCAGCCGGTTGACCACGAACGCGGGCGCGTCCTTGACCAGCACGGACGACTTCTTCAGCGACTTCCCGACGGCGAAGGCCGTGGCGAGCGTCGCGTCGTCGATCTTCTCGCCCCGGACGATCTCCAGCAACGGCATCACGGCGACCGGGTTGAAGAAGTGGAAGCCGACGACCCGTTCCGGGTGCCGCAGCCCCGAGGCCATCTCGGTGACCGGCAGCGAGGAGGTGTTGGTCGCCAGCACGCACTCGGCGGAGACGACCGCCTCGACCTCGGCGAACACCTTCTGCTTGACCTTCAGGTCCTCGAACACCGCCTCGATGACGAAGTCGGCGTCGGCGAACGCGTCCTTGGTCAGCGAGCCGGTCACCAGGGCCTTGAGTCGGTTGGCCTGGTCGGCGGAGACGCGGCCCTTGCCGAGCAGCTTGTCGATCTCGGAGTGGACGTAGCCGACGCCCTTGTCCAGCCGGGCCTGGTCCAGGTCGGTCAGCACGACGGGCACCTCGAGGCGGCGGGCGAACAGCAGCGCCATCTGCGAGGCCATCAGGCCCGCGCCGACGACGCCGACCTTGGTGACCTTGCGGGCCAGCTCCCTGTCCGGAGCCCCGGCGGGCCGCTTGGCCCTGCGCTGTACCAGGCCGAAGGAGTAGAGGCCGGCGCGCAGCTCGTCGCTCATGAGGAGGTCGGCCAGGGCCTCGTCCTCGGCGGCGAAGCCCTCGTCGCGCGAGGCGGTGCGGGCCAGCTCGATCAGGTCCAGCGCCCGGTAGGGGGCGGGGGAGGCGCCGCGCAGCTTCATGTCGACCAGGAGGCGGGCGTCGGCGACGGTCTTCGACCAGTCCTCGGCGGTGTGGTCGGTACGGGAGACGGACACCTCGCCGCGCAGCACCCGGGCGGCCCAGCGCAGTGACTCCTCCAGGAAGTCGGCGGGCTCGAACATCACGTCGGCGACGCCCGCCGCGAAGGCGGCCCGGCCCTTGATCATGCGGTTCTGCGAGAGCGGGTTCTCGACGATCAGCTTGATGGCTGAGGCCGGGCCGATCAGGCGGGGGAGCAGCTGGGTGCCGCCCCAGCCCGGTACCAGGCCGAGGAAGCACTCGGGCAGCGCGACCGCGGGGACGCCCGAGGAGATGGTCCGGTAGGTGCAGTGCAGGGCCACCTCGAGGCCGCCGCCCATGACGGCGCCGTTCACGAACGCGAACGACGGCACGTCCAGTTCACCGAGGCGGCGGAACACCCGGTGTCCCAGCCTGCCGATCTGCAACGCCTGGTCCCGCTCGGCGATCGTCGCCGCCCCGTTGAGGTCGGCGCCGACCGCGAAGACGAACGGCTTGCCGACGACGCCGACGGCCGCCAGGTCGCCGCGGGCCGCGATCGTGTCGAGCGCCTCGTCCAGCGAGATGAGGCCCGCCGGCCCGAAGGTCGACGGCTTGGTGTGGTCGAAGCCGTTGTCCAGCGTGATCAGCGCCATGGTGCCCGCGCCGTAGGGCAGCTCGACGTCCTGGACGATCGCCTTCGTGACGACCTCGTCGGTGAACAGTTCCCTGATGTCCGTCACGTTCTCGCCGTCCGTCCTGTGCCCGGTGTCCGTCACTTCGCGCCTTCCCAGGAGAGGTTCTCCCAGATGACCGTTCCGCCCATGCCCATGCCGACGCACATCGTGGTCACGCCGTACCGGACGTCGGGGCGCTCGCCGAACTGGTGGGCGAGCTGGGTCATCAGCCGCACCCCGGAGGAGGCCAGCGGGTGGCCGAAGGCGATCGCGCCGCCGTAGGGGTTGATCCTGGCGTCGTCGTCGGCGATGCCGAAGTGCTCCAGGAAGGCCAGCACCTGTACGGCGAAGGCCTCGTTGATCTCGAACAGGCCGATGTCGGAGATCGACAATCCGGCCAGGCGCAGCGCCCGTTCGGTCGACGGGATCGGGCCCACACCCATGACCTCGGGGTCGACCCCGGCGAAGGCGTAGGAGACCAGGCGCATCTTGGCCGTCAGGCCCAGCTCGACGGCGACGTCCGAGGCGGCCATGATGCAGCCGGTCGCGCCGTCGTTGATTCCGGAGGCGTTGCCCGCCGTGACCCGGCCGTGCGGGCGGAACGGGGTCTTGAGGGTGGCGAGCGCGTCGAGGGTGGTGCCCGGACGCGGAGCCTCGTCCGCGGTGGCCAGGCCCCAGCCCCTCTCGGCGGAGCGGGTGGCCGTCGGGACCAGGTCGGGCTGGATCCTTCCGTCGGCGTACGCCTTGGCGGCCTTCTCCTGGGAGGCGACGGCGAAGGCGTCCGCGCGGGCCTTGGTGATCGTCGGGTAGCGGTCGTGCAGGTTCTCCGCGGTCATGCCCATGACCAGGGCGGAGCCGTCCACGAGCTGTTCGGCCAGGAACCGGGGGTTGGGGTCGACGCCCTCGCCCATCGGGTGGCGGCCCATGTGCTCGACGCCTCCGGCGATGGCGACGTCGTAGGCGCCGAAGGCGATGCCTCCGGCGACCGAGGTCACCGCGGTCATGGCGCCCGCGCACATCCGGTCGATCGCGTAGCCGGGCACGGTCTTGGGCAGCCCGGCCAGGACGGCGGCCGAGCGGCCGATGGTCAGGCCCTGATCGCCGATCTGCGTGGTGGCCGCGATCGCCACCTCGTCGACGCGCTCCGGCGGCAGGTTCGGATTACGCCGGATCAACTCGCGGATGACGCGGATCACCAGGTCATCGGCGCGCGTCTCGGCGTACAGGCCCTTGGGTCCCGACTTGCCGAAGGGTGTGCGCACACCGTCGACGAATACGACGTCACGAGACGAAGGCACGGGTTCGCTCCTTGCTGGGTGGCTACCCCTCCATGCTACTCGCCGGTAACAACTCTTGTCTCGGTGCCCCTCCGCCGCCGGTGTCCGCCGGAAGCGATGTCGTGCTCCCGTCGAAGGTGTTGGCGAAGGCGGACTCCGAGGTGTGGCCGATCCGCCGGGCCGCCGCGCTCGGGGGGTGTCCGGGGAGATCGGGGGGTGTCCGGGGAGAGGGGTCGATGCCGTGGTGAGGGGTTTAATCTCCATCAAAGATGACGGACAGGAATATTTCCTAGGAAGATCTGTTTACCGGATTTTCGCGGTTTGTTCGATGTGGAGAGTTTCATGTGGACGATGATTTTTCCTGATGTCTTCCCAGATCAAAGGTGTTGTCCCGCTTGTTAGCGGCATTATCCGACCAATCAGATCACGGCTCATCGTCAAACCCTGATATTTGTCCTTTTAGGGTGCCTTGAGAAGTTCCGTCTGTTCCTGCCTCGCAAAGACCAGGCTCTCCGACTGGCCGAGGCGGGCAACAGAAGGGGCCACTCGTGAAACGGGTCGTCACCGCGGTTCTCGCTGCCCTCACCGCGACTCTCCTCACCTTCTCCCTGACCGCCGGTGCGGCGTGGGCCACCCCGCCCAACATCCCCTCCGCGTCCACCGCCGCCTCCAGGCTCGCCGCGCTCACCGTCGCGAACGAGTCCAACCAGTCCACCTACAACCGCAGCCTGTTCCCCCACTGGATCACCATCAGCGGCACCTGCAACACCCGGGAGACCGTGCTCAAGAGGGACGGCTCCGGCGTGGTCGTCGACTCCGGCTGCGCCGCCGTCTCCGGCAGCTGGTACTCCCCCTATGACGGCGCCACCTGGACCGCCGCGAGCGACGTCGACATCGACCACATGGTCCCGCTCGCCGAGGCCTGGCGGTCCGGGGCCTACGCCTGGACCACCGCCCGGCGGCAGGCGTTCGCCAACGATCTGAACCAGCCGCAGCTGTGGGCGGTGACGGACAACGTCAACCAGGCCAAGGGCGACCAGGACCCCACGACCTGGCAGCCGTCCGTCCCCTCCTTCCGCTGCACCTACGCCAAGGCCTGGATCCAGGTGAAGTGGACCTACGGCCTGACCCTGCAGAGCTCCGAGAAGACCGCCCTGCAGAACATGCTCGCCACCTGCTGACCCTCGCGCGAACGGTACGGCCACCGCCTCCGCTGTGAGGTGGTGGCCGTTAATCTGCGTGAACGGTAAACCGTCTTCCTTGGTTCACCAGAGAGAGGCATCTCCGCCGTGAGAGCGCTCCCGCTGTGAATCGGGAGAGAGCGCGCCGTGAAAACCGCGGCTGTTCTCCCTTCGCCCCCGAAAATCGCGGTTCCGGCGGGAAAACCACGGGTCCATGCCCGATCCAAGAAAGCGGCAACAAACAAATGCTTTCCTCATTTCGGACAATTCACTTCATATCCTGGCCTTATCGACCGTGAGCTCCGGCGATTCCCGCCGGCGACCTGACTGGAGGAGATGCTCATGGACCGCAGGAGATGTCTGTTGCTGGCAGGCCCGGGCCTTCTCATGGCCCTCGCGTTCGGCGGGGCCGCCGCCTCCCAGCCCGTCGCCGCTTCGGCTCCGGAGCGGGCGACGGCGGCGAGCGTTCCGCTGGACAAGCCGATCGCGGAGCTGCGCGGCAAGCCGAAGGAGTATCGCGAGGCCTACGTCAAGGGCTACACCTACGCCGGAAAGAACTGCAACAAGGCGGAGAGCTTCTCCTACGGTTCCTCGGCCAGCTGGGACAGGAAGGGCTGGGTGGACGGCTACAACGCCGGCCACGCCGACCTGTGCAAGAAGGCCGGCTGAGCCTTCCGGACGTCCGGGCCTCCGCCGCAGAAGCGGCGGGGGCCCTCCGTCGCCCCCCGTTCGGCCGGTTCGCCAACGTCATCCGCTTCGACGCCGGCTTCCCCGCCCTCATGCGTCAGGCGGGGGAGTCGCCCGGATCCCGGAGGACCACCGAGGTCACCTCGCCCCGCAGGGCGGGCACGGCGGACGGCGCCGGGCGCGACCGGTCAGATCTCGCCCTTGGTCTCCAGCCGTACGAGGGCCTTGGCCATCGGGTGGGCGGTCAGCGTGATCTGCCACTCGCGTGCGCCCAGCTCGCGCAGCCGGGCCGCGACGGTCTCGTCGTCGATGACCGGGGGAGGCTCCCAGGTCAGGCGGCGTACGGCGTCGGGCTGGACGAGGTTCTCCGTCGGCATGTGGTGCTCGTCGGCCAGCGCGGCGACCACGGTCCGGGCGGCGGCCAGCCGCCTCGCGGCGACCGGGTCACGATCCATCCACCGGTTGGCGGGCGGCGGCCCGTCGCCCGGTGTGCTGGGCTGGGGCAGCTGCGACTCGGGCAGCGTCCGCGCCCGGCCGATCGCGGCCAGCCAGTCGCGCAGGTGCCTGCGGGCGCTGCGTCCGGTGAACGGGGGGATGTCGGTGAGCGACTTGGTGGTGCGGGGCAGCTCGAGGGCGGCGGTGACGATCGCCGAGTCGGGCAGGACCCGCCCCGGCGCGAGGTCGGACTCCCTGGCCAGCTCGTCGCGGAGCGTCCACAGCTCCCTGACCACCGCGAGCCCGCGCAGCGAGCGGACCTTGTGGATCCCGGAGGTGCGCCGCCACGGATCCGAGCGCGGTGCCGGGGACTTGTGCGCCAGCACCGAGGCGAACTCCTCCTGCGCCCACGACAGCTTCCCGCTGGAGTCGAGCTCCTGGTAGAGGATGTCGCGCAGCTCGATCAGGACCTCGACGTCGAGCGCGGCGTAGCGCAGCCAGTCCTCGGGCAGCGGGCGGGTCGACCAGTCGGCCGCGGAGTGGCCCTTCTCCAGCCTGAGCCCCAGGACGTTCTCCACCATCATCCCCAGCCCGACCCGCTCGTAGCCGAGCAGCCGCCCGGCCAGCTCGGTGTCGAACAGCTCACGGGGATGGAAGTTCAGCTCGGACAGGCACGGGAGGTCCTGGGAGGCGGCGTGCAGCACCACCTCGGTGTCGGACAGGGCCGTGTCGAGCTCGGACAGGTCGGGGCAGTGGACGGGATCGATCAGTGCACTGCCCGCGCCCGCGCGACGCAGTTGCACGAGGTAGGCGCGGCCGCTGTAGCGGTACCCCGAGGCCCGCTCGGCGTCCACGGCGACCGGGCCGGTGCCCTCGGCGAACGCGCGTATCACGCGTGCGAGGTCGGCGGGGTCCTCGATGACGGGTGGGATTCCCTCTCGCGGCTCCAGCAGCGGAACGATGGTTGTCTCGTCGGTCACGTTCGGAAGGACTCCGGATCTTCGCGACGGCGTGGCGGCAGGGTCGCCACGTCGGGTGGCAGGGGTGGTATGCCGGCCGCGAGGCACATCAGATCGCACCACGCGGCGACGTGGCCGGAGAGGTCCTCTTCCAGCGGAGACCAGGAGGCGCGCAGCTCCAGCTCCGTGGTCACCGGGTCTTCGGCCTTGTTTCCGAAGCCTTCGGACACCGCCCTGGTGACGGTGCCGCCGGCCGCGGCGTAGGTGGCGCCGTGCGCGTCGAGTGACTCGGTGAGCCAGCTCCACGCGACGGGGCCGAGCAGCGGATCCTCGGTGATCTCCGGCTCCATGTCGGCCCGGACATAGGCGACCAGCCGGAACTGGCCGTCCCAGCCGCGCTGGCCGTCCGGGTCGAAGAGCATGATGAGGCGGCCGACCGCGAGCTCGTCGTCGTCGCGGTAGACCGATGCGCCGATGGCGGTCGAGTAGGGGGCGAGGCGCTGCGGCGCCGGAATGTCCTCCAGCTCGATCTCCGGCCTGACCTCGGCGGGGCGCATGCTGGCCGCCGCGCGCTTGAAGGCGGCGGGAGTGGGCGGCGCGTCACCGACGGTCATATCGGAAGCGTAGGTCGGAACTGCACGCATGGGGACCACTGGGGTGTGTGTAGAAGCCATCGGAACCGATCAAGCCACTGCCGCCGTCAGGGGGGAAACGAGTGCGTCCCCGCCGCCGGAGATTCCGAGAAACAGCGCGTGACCGCAGGAAACGCAGGCCCATTCGGGGCATTGGCCCGGTTCGTGACCGTCGAGACAGGGGGGTTGCTCGAACACCCGCTCGTCGGCACAGGTAGCACAGTGCTCACCGCGGCGTTCGGGTGAACTCCACATCGTGGACATCGCACAGGCCTTTCGTCGGGTCGTGGTCCGACGTTGGCACGTCGCGCCGACATTTCCGCGCAACGTGCTCGGCGTGTCCCGAAAGTGGTGCCGGAATCGATGCCGCGCGGTGACTTGGCGAACATTTGGACCAGCCGGGGGCCGGACCAGGTTCGTCGATGGGAGGAACTGTACCCGGAAACATGATCGCTTCGCGCGGTCCGGCGCCGTCCGGTGCCTGGCGTCATCGGGTTTCGGTGGACGAAGCACTCGAAACGGGCGGAACCCTATCGTCATCACGACTTGAAGCTGTCTAGGTGTTGTTAGGTGTGATCTCATTTAATAACCGGTGATTTCATACCGAGAACGGCGCTCACCAGCCTTGATGAGCGGACCGCGCCCCCGGCATGGCACCCTGGTGGGGTGACTCCCGAGCTTGCCGACTCTCCGTTCCTGCGCGCATGCCGCCGCCAGCCCGTTTCGCACACACCCGTGTGGTTCATGCGGCAGGCGGGCCGTTCGCTGCCCGAGTACCGGGCCGTGCGCGGAGGGGTGCCCATGCTCACCGCGTGCGCGACCCCGGACCTGATCGTGGAGATCACGATGCAGCCGGTGCGGCGCTACGGCGTGGACGCGGCCATCTTCTTCAGCGACATCGTGGTGCCGCTCAAGGCGATCGGGATCGACCTCGACATCAAGCCCGGTGTCGGCCCCGTGGTCGCCGAGCCGATCAGGGACGCCGCCGGCATCGGCAGGCTCCGCCCGATCGAGCCGGACGACGTCCCCTACGTCACCGAGGCCGTCGGGGCGCTGACCGCCGAGCTGGGGGCGACCCCCCTCATCGGCTTCGCGGGCGCGCCGTTCACCCTGGCCTCCTACCTGATCGAGGGCGGCCCCTCCAAGAACCACGACCACACCAAGGCCATGATGTACGGCCGGCCCGACCTGTGGCACGCCCTGATGGAACGGCTGACCGAGATCACCCTGGGCTTCCTGCGCGTCCAGATCTCCGCCGGGGCCTCGGCCGTCCAGCTCTTCGACTCGTGGGTCGGCGCCGTCGCCCCCGAGGACTACCGCGAGTTCGTCCTGCCCTACACCAGCCGCATCTTCGCCGGACTGGCCGGCCTGGAGGTTCCGCGCATCCACTTCGGCGTCGGCACCGGCGAGCTGCTCGGCCTGCTCGGCGAGGCCGGGGCCGACGTGGTCGGCGTCGACTGGCGGGTCCCGCTCGACGAGGCCGTCCGGCGGGTCGGGCCGGGTAAGGCGCTGCAGGGCAACCTCGACCCGGCGCTCCTGCTCGCCCCGTGGGAGGTCGTCGAGCGCCGCGCCGCCGACGTCCTGGCCCGCGGCGCCAAGGCCGAGGGTCACGTCTTCAACCTCGGCCACGGCGTGCTGCCCGCGACCGACCCCGACCAGCTCGCCCGTCTCACCGACTTCGTGCACGAGACCTCCGCGCGCTGACACGCCCGCCGGGCCCCACCGGGCCCCGGCGGGGCCCGGCGGGGCCCGGCGGGGCCCGGCGCTCCCGGCCTCGTCACTCCCGGGCCCGGTCGCTCCCGCCGTCGCCGCCCGCATCGTGGCCGTCGTCGGCGCTCTTCGGATCGCCGGGCCCGGCCACGGGGGACGGGTACGCCGTGGGCGCGGGCGCTGCGGGTACGGGCGCCGTGGGCACGGGCGCCGCGGGTACGGGCGCCGTGGGCACGGGCGCCGCGGGGGTCCTCCCGGGGGTGGGTCTCCCGCCGGGGGCGGGGCGGTTCCTTCTCCTGCCGCGCCGCACCACCACGACCAGCACCCAGGCCACCGCGACCAGGACCAGCCAGGGCAGCAGCACGCCCAGGACCGTCAGGCCGACCTTCACGGCCATGACGAAGGCGCTCCAGCCGCTCCGCAGCCCGCCGAAGAACCCCGCGGGCTCCTCCTCCGGCGTCTCGACCGTGACCTCGGGGCCGATCAGGTTCAGCGTCAGCGTCGCCATGCTCGTCTGCGAGGCGAGCGTCTTCTGCCGGGACTGGAGCGCCTCCAGGTCGGCCTCGCGCTCGGAGATCTCCCGCTCGACGTCCAGCACCTCGCCGATCGTCTTGGCCTTCTTCATCAGCGTGCGCAGCGAGTCGAGCGCCGCCTTCGACGACCTCAGGCGGCTCTCCACGTCGGCCACCTGCTCGGTGACGTCCTCGGTGTTCTGCTGCAGCGACTCACGCTTGCCCAGCTCCCGGCCCAGACGGTCCAGCAGGCCGGGATAGCCGCCGGGCGGGATCTTGAAGACCAGGGTGGCCGAGCCCTCGTCGCCCGGCCGGCTGTCGGACTTCTCCGTGGCCAGGTAGCCGCCCGCCGTGCTGACGATCCGCCGGGCGCTGTCGGCCGCCGCGGTGACGTCCTTGGCGCGGACCGTCATCTCGGCGATGTAGATGATCGCCCGGTCCTGCGCGACCAGCTTCACCTGGTCGGCCTGTGACCGCTGACCGGTCTGCGCGTCCGCCGCCCGCGGCTTCGGGGCGCGCGCCGACCCCGCCTCGGCGTCCATCGGCGCCCTCTCCGCGGCCGCGGGAACGGGGGCGCCGCCCGAGTCGGAGATCGACTGGGAGCTCGTGCCCCCGCACGACGACACGAACAGCGCGACGCCCACCGCGCACAGGCCGTACCTGAGTTTTCTCATGACCGTGAAGACGATCGCGGCGGCAGCGGGGTTTTGCGACGGCGGTCACGATGGAATCACGTTCCGCGCACCGTCCGGTTTCGGGGTGGCGGGACGCGAGGGCGAGCCCGGGGGGCGATACGGTCAGGAGTCATGGAAGGCAACCGATGCCATGTGGTGGTCGTCGGCGGCGGGATCGCGGGCCTGGCGGCCGCGTGGTACCTCCGGCAGGGCGACGAGGAGATCCGGGTGACCGTGCTCGACGGGGCCCGGCGGATCGGCGGCAAACTTCACGCCTCCGAGGTCGCGGGGATCCCGGTGGACGCCGGGGCGGAGGCCATGCTCGCGCGGCGCCCCGAGGGCAAGGAACTGGCCCGGATGGTCGGCCTCGGCGACGAACTGAGTGACCCCGGCACCACCCAGGCGGCCGTTCTCAGCCGGGGCGCGCTGCGCCCCATGCCCAGGGGGCAGGTCCTGGGCGTCCCCTCCGACCTGGGCGCGCTGGCCAGGTCCGGCATCCTCAGCCCCGGTGGCCTCGTCCGCGTCCCGCTGGACCAGATCCTTCCGGCCACGCTCGTCACCACCGACGTGTCCGTCGCCGCCTACATCCGGGCCAGGATGGGCGAGGAGGTGGTCGAGCGCCTCGTCGAGCCGATGCTCGGCGGCGTGTACGCCGGCCGGGCGGACCGGCTGTCGCTGGAGGCGACGATGCCCAGGATCGCCGCCGCGGCCCGTTCGGAACGTTCCCTGCTCACCGCCGCGCGGCAGATCGCGGCCGAGCCGGCCAAGGAGGCCGGGCCGGTCTTCACCACGCTGCGCCGGGGCATGGGGTCCCTGCCGGAGGCCGTGGCCGCCGCCTCGGGCGCGGAGATCAGGACCGGTGTCACGGTCAGGGAACTGGCCCGGACCGAGACCGGCTGGCGCCTGGTGACGGGTTCCGTGCCCGATCCCGAGATCGTCGAGGCCGACGCGGTGATCCTCGCCGTTCCCGCCCCCGCCGCGAGCCGCCTGCTCGCGGGCGAGGTGCCCGGGGCGGCCTCCGAACTGGCCAGGATCGAGTACGCCAGCATGGCCATCGTCACCCTCGCCTACCCGAGGCGGGCCTTCCCCGAGCCGCCGACCGGCAGCGGCTACCTGGTCCCGCCCGTCGAGGGGCGCCCCGTCAAGGCGGCCACGTTCAGCTCGGTCAAGTGGCCGCACCTGGCCGAGGCGGATCCCGACCTGATCGTGCTGCGCTGCTCCATCGGCCGTCTCGGTGAGGAAGCGCTGCTCCAGCGCGCCGACGCCGAGCTGGTCGAGCTGGCGGCGGCCGAGATGGCCGAGGTCATGGGGGTACGGGGGGCGCCCGTCGACTCCCGGGTGACCCGCTGGGGCGGCTCGCTGCCGCAGTACGACGTGGGCCACCTGGACCGGGTGGCGCGCGTCCGCTCGGCCGTCGCCGGGCAGCCCGGCCTGGCCGTGTGCGGCGCCGCCTACGACGGCGTCGGCATCCCCGCCTGCGTCTCCACCGCCCGTACCGCGGCGGCCCGGATTCTGGACCACCTGGGTCCCACGGGAGAATGGCAGGGTAGGAACGGTCTGTTGACGAAGGGGTGAGGAAGACGGACGGGAACCCACGGCCGAAGGCCCGTGACCTGAACCAGGTGATCCGCTACACGATGTGGTCGGTCTTCAGGTTGCGCGAGCACTGTCCGGCCAACCGCGAGGGCATGGCCGACGAGGTCGAGGATCTCCTGGCCCAGATGGCGGAGAAGGACGTGGTCACCCGCGGCCTGTACGACGTGGCCGGGTTCCGCGCCGACGCCGACTTCATGTTCTGGTGGCACGCTCCGACCGCCGAGGACCTGCAGGAGACCTACTCCCGCTTCCGCCGTACCGACCTCGGGCGGCTGTCCGAGCCGGTCTGGTCGGTCATGGCGCTGCACCGCCCGGCCGAGTTCAACAAGTCGCACATCCCCGCCTTCCTGGCCGAGGAGGAGCCGCGCGGATACGTCAGCGTCTACCCGTTCGTCCGCTCCCTGGAGTGGTACCTCCTGGACGACGCCGACCGCCGCCGGATGCTGGCCGAGCACGGCAGGATGGCCCGTGACTACCCGGACGTCCGGGCCAACACCGTCGCCTGCTTCGCCCTGAACGACTACGAGTGGATGCTCGCCTTCGAGGCCGACGAACTGCACCGCATCGTCGACCTGATGCGCACCCTGCGCGGGGCCGAGGCCCGGCGGCACACCCGGGAGGAGATCCCCTTCTACACGGGTGTCCGCAAGCCGGTCAGCGAGCTGATCGCCTCGCTGCCGTAGCCCTCGCGGCGGCGCGGCGGACCGCGCCCCGCCACGGTGGACCGGGACGTCCGGCGCCACCGGGGCGGCGGACCGCCGTGCCGCCGCGCTGTTCCCGGCGCCGTTCTCCGGCGCGGTTCTCCGGCCGGTTCCCGGTGCTCCGGCCTCCGGCGGGTTTCCCGGCGTTCCGAACTCCGGAGCCTTTTCCGGGAAACGTTCTCCGCGGCCCTCGCCGGTGTCGCCCCGCGCCGTCGTTTCCCGAGGTACGGGTGGTGCGCGTGGGGCGGTGACGGTGGCGCCGATCCGGTGAAACGTTCGCCATCGCGCCAGGCGTTTGTAATACTCAGGGAAAAAGATCACCTTTCTATGTGAGGCCAAAGGGTGAAAACGGACGAGAGTCTGGCACGGTCCAGCGGGCGGAGGAACGGCCGCCGCGGGAGGAAAGCCCGATCGCGTCTTCTTGAAATCCTGGTGGGGGTGGCCGCGCTGGCGATCGCGGTGCTGGTGCTGGGCGGGTCGCTGCTGCGCGCCGGGGCGCCGACGCAGCAGCAGGAGGTGGCGCGGGCCGTCGTCGCGGTGCCCTCCGCGGTCTCCCCGGGCGGTGGTCAGGTGCTGACCGTCACTCCGGGGGACGACAAGCGGGGAGACGCTGTCAAGGCCACGGGCCTGTCCAAGCACACCGACAAGAAGGCCCTGGCCTATTTCGTGGAGCACAAGGCGACCAAACGCCTCAAGGACATCCGCATGGTCGGTGGTTATCTACGGATATATACGGATCTACCGGAATCTGCGAGCAACTCCAAGCAGGCCCTCAAACTCTGCGAGACCGGCCGTGACTATCTCGTCGGGGAACTCGGCGAGCCCAAACCGGTGGTCTTCGTCCAGGCGAAGTTCGGGGAGAACGGCAACCCGGTGCTGGCCAACATCCTCGGCCCGAACGACTCCGACTGCCGCCTGACCTATCCCGAGCCCCGCAAGTGACCCCGGTGTGATCCCGGAGGTGACCTCGGAGGCGGTGCCGCGCCGGGCCCGGTGAGCGGCCCGTCCGGGATCCCGGTGGACGGCCTGTCCCGGATCCGGTGGGGGCGGTCCGTGCCGGGGCCGGTCAGAGCACCCGGACCCTGGTCTTGCCACAGATCCTGCAGCGCTGAACGATCACCCGGCCAACGCTCTCGATGATCTCCCACCTGTGCCGGAGGTGCACAACCGCCCCCTGAGCGCGAACACGTTGCGGAGATGTGTGCGTACTGTACGTGATGTCGCTGTACCCCGATGCCGGGCGTCCTCACTGTTCCGCGGGGGCGGATTGTGGTGCGGATCGTTCGGCGCGGCCGTGGTGACCCCCGCGGTGACCCCTCCGGCCGCCGGGGTCCGCGGAACCGTGGCGGGAGGGGTCCGTGGAACCGTGGCGGGAGGGGGCCGGGTCCTACTCGACGGGTTCCAGTCGCAGCGAGACGGAGTTGATGCAGTAGCGGTCGTCCGTCGGGGTGGCGTACCCCTCGCCGTGGAAGACGTGGCCGAGATGGGAGTCGCAGGTGGCGCAGCGGACCTCGACCCGGACCATGCCCAGCGAGCGGTCCTCGATCAGGGTCACCGCGTCGGACTTCGACGGCTCGTAGAAACTCGGCCAGCCGCAGTGGCTGTCGAACTTGGTGTCGGAGCGGAACAGCTCGGCGCCGCAGGCCCGGCAGCTGTAGACGCCCTCGGTCTTGGTGTCGACGTACTCGCCGGTGAAGGGGCGCTCGGTGCCCGCCTGGCGGAGCACGTGAAACTCCTCGGGAGAGAGCTGGACACGCCATTCGGCGTCGCTCTTGACCACCTTTTCCATGCCTCAAGCCTATGTGGTCGAGATGGTGATCCCGATGTTCCAGGCCGCTCCCGGCGCTCGAAGGCCGTCCACGGCCGCGGCCGGTGCCGGAGGGAAAAATCTTGGGGGTGAAGCATCCATTTATGTCCGATTTAGCGTCTTTGAAGATGGGGGGTATTTCACCTTCCTGTTGAGGGGTGAGATCATCCGTCGGGCCGTCCAAGGGTCAACTGGACGGTCGCAATGCCGCCGGCCGGGTGGCGCGCCAGCGCCCGGAACCGGAGTGCACGACGGGTGATCATGCGGTCCGCCCCGTTGAGTGCCCGGTCCCGCCGCCGTGGCGGCTCCGGGGCGGACCCACCCATCCCGGTTCCGGGACGGATCAGACCACACGGGGTACGGTCGGACGTATGGCGTCGCCGTACATGGAACTCCCCGTCGGGGACAGGGTGGTCAAGGTCACCAACCCCGACAAGGTCTACTTCCCCGAGATCGGGGTGACCAAGCGCGAGCTGGTCGAATACTACGTGAGCGTGGGCCCGGGCATCCTGCGCGCGCTGTACGACCGCCCCACCCACCTGCGGCGCTATCCCGACGGGATCCAGGGGGAGGAGATCTACCAGAAGCGCATGCCCCTCAAGCGGCCCGAGTGGGTCAAGACGGCCGAGGTCCGCTTCCCCAGCGGCCGGACCGCGCAGGCGCTGTGCGTGACCGAGGTCGCCGAGATCGCCTACTGCGCGCAGCTGGGAACCATCGACTTCCACCCCTGGCAGGTCCTGTCCTCCGACGTCGAGCACCCCGACGAGCTGCGCGTCGACATCGACCCGCAGCCGGGCACCGGCTTCAAGGAGACGCGCGAGGTGGCCTTCGTGGTCCGGGAGATCTTCCAGGAGCTCGGCGTCACGGGTTTCCCCAAGACCTCCGGCGGCAGGGGCGTCCACGTCGCCGTGCGGATCGAGCCGCACTGGGACTTCGTGCGGGTGCGTCACGCCGGGATCGCCCTCGTCCGCGAGGTCGAGCGGCGCGTGCCCCACCTGGCCACCACCGCGTGGTGGAAGGAGGAGCGAGGGGAGCGGGTCTTCCTGGACTACAACCAGAACGCCCGCGACCGCACCCTGGCCGCCGCCTACTCGGTCCGCGCCAGGCCGAACGCCCCCGTCTCGGCCCCCGTCACGTGGGAGGAACTGGCGGACGCCGACCCGCGCGACTTCGACATCCGTACGGTCCCGGCCCGGTTCGCCGAGCTGGGCGACGTGCACGCCGCGATCGACGAGCGGGCCTACTCGATCGAACCCCTGCTGGAGTGGTTCGAGCGTGACGGCGCAGTGGACATGCCCTACCCGCCCAACTACCCGAAGATGCCCGGTGAGCCGAAGCGGGTGCAGCCCAGCAAGGCACGCGAGGAGACCACCGGATGACGCGCGGGGAGACGAGCGGGTGACGCCGGCCGGTCAGGGGCGGCGTTCCCGGGGTAGATCAGCCCGGACCCCCTGGAGCCGGCCGAGCGCCGGCGAGGCTCGCGTCGTGGCCGGTTCCGGCTGCGGGGTCAGCCCTGGCGCCGCCTGCCGAGGATGAAGGAGAGGTTCACCCCGATGATCCCGACCCACATGAGGACGAGCACGAACCCCAGGGAGTCCCCAAGCCCGGCGAAGGACAGCCCGACCGTTCCCGGGACACCCAGCGCGATGGTGACGATCGCCAGGGCCAGCCGCTGACCGGCCTCCACCGAGGGCTTGACCGGCGGGCTCTCCCTGTGCGCGCGGGCGGCGATCCGGTCGTCCACCCGCCTGTCGATCTCCTGGTCCATCTTCTCGAGGAAGCCCTCGACGAGGGAGTCTTCGTATTCGGGGCCGAGCTCGCGGCGGGCTTCGAGGGAGGCTCGCAGCTCGTCACCGGAGGAGGATGATCGTGCCATGGTCGAGATATAACGCCTTTTGGTGCTCGTGTCTATGCGAATCGCCTCAACGGGCCAGGATGTCATCCAGATCGTAGGAGACGGGCCGCTCCAGCTGCTCGTAGGTGCACGACCCGGGGTCGCGGTCGGGCCGCCAGCGGCGGAACTGGGCGGTGTGCCGGAAGCGCGAGCCCTCCATGTGGTCGTAGGCGACCTCGACCACCAGCTCCGGGCGCAGCGGCACGAAGGACAGGTCCTTGGCCGCGCTCCACTTGGAGACCGCGCCGGGCAGGGAGTCGGCACTCCACGGGTGGCCGTCCCGGCTCACGTACGGGGCGAGTTCCCCGACCAGCTCCGCCCTGCGTTTCATCGTGAACGACGCCGCCACGCCGACGTGCCGCAGCGTACCGGTGGAGTCGTGGAGCCCCAGCAGCAGGGACCCGACCACCGGGCCCGACTTGTGCTCCCGGTAGCCCGCCACCACCACGTCGGCGGTGCGCTCGTGCTTGACCTTGAGCATCACCCTCTTGTCCGGCTGGTACGGCAGCCCGCCCGGCTTGGCCACGACGCCGTCCAGCCCGGCGCCCTCGAACGCCTCGAACCACTCGGCGGCCTGTTCCTGCGACGAGGTGACCGGCGTCAGCCGTACCCCGTGCCCCGCGGCGCCGAAGACCGACTCCAGCCTGGCGCGGCGCCGCGAGAAGGGGACCTCCAGCAGGGACTCCTCGCCCAGCGCCAGCAGGTCGAAGGCGACGAACGACGCCGGTGTCCGTTCGGCCAGCAGCTTCACCCGGGAGGCCGCCGGGTGGATGCGCTGCTGCAGGGCCTCGAAGTCGAGCGTCTGACCGCCGCGGACCACGATCTCCCCGTCCATCACCACCCGCTCGGGCAGCTCCGCCCGCACCGCCTCGACCAGCTCGGGGAAGTAACGCGTGAACGGCCGTTCGTTGCGGCTGCCGAGATACACCTCGTCGCCGTCGCGGAAGACGACGCACCGGAACCCGTCCCACTTCGGCTCGTACAGCAGGGTGCCGTCCTGCGGGGGCAGGCTCTTGACGGCTCTGGCCAGCATCGGCGCGAGCGGCGGCCGTAGCGGAAGGTTCATCCTGATCCTCGTTCGTTCGCCGGGACGTCACCGTCACCGGACGTATCTGGTGAACAGGAAGCCATCCTCCTCCAGGACGTGGGCCAGGCGCAGACGGGTGAGCGTGTCGGGGCCGTCGAGCAGCCGCGCGGCGGTGCCGCCGATCAGCATCGGGCTCACCGTGAGGCAGAGCTCGTCGACCAGACCGGCCGCCGCGAGCTCGGCGTTGACCTTCGGGCCGCCCTCGCACAGCACCCGTTCCAGGCCGCGCTCGGCGAGCTCCCCGAGCGCCGCAGCCAGATCCACCCGGTCGTCCCCCGCCACGATCACCTCGGCGTGCCGCGCGGCCTCCTCGCGCCGGTCGCGGGGCGCCGCGCCGCAGGTGACGACGATCGTCCTGGCGTCCGGCTCCGCCTCGGCGAACAGCGGTCCAGTCAGGTCCAGGTCGAGCCGCCGGGTGAGCACGGCGATCGGCGGCGCGGCGGGCCGGCCCCGCCGCAGCTCACGCCACGACTCCCTCGGCCTGGCCGGGCCGTACTCCTCGGCCCTGACCGTCGCGGCCCCCGCCAGGATGACGTCGGCCTGCCCGCGCAGCACCCCGAAGATCCGCCGGTCGCCCTTGCCGGACAGGCCGCCGGACAGTCCTTTCAGCCAGGTCCCGCCGTCGGCGCTGGCCACCATGTTGAGGCGGACGCACGGGCCTCCGGGGTAGGCGTAGGCCCGCGCGAGATCGACGTCGTCCGAGACCGTCGGATGGATGAGGCGCATCCTCCCACCCTGGCACAGGGGAGGGACGGGGCCGCCGCCGGTGTCGCCCCGGCCGTTCCGGAGGGGGCGCGTGGGAGCGTTCCCGGAACAGAAAATAACGGATTCGACGCATCCGGTGACTTTGTGCGGTTCCCGATACATGATGCGTTCAACGAGACCTGGGAGGGTGTGTGGGGCTGGTCGCGATCGTGATGTGGCTGATCACCGCGATGGTCGGGATATATCTGCTGTATCTCTGGCTCTCCGGCGGCGGCCTGCGCCAGCAGGCGACGAAGGTCACCCGTTTCCCCGCGGTGCTGGTCTTCGCCCACCCGGCGCTGGCGGTCTCCGCCCTGGGCTGCTGGATCGCCTACGTGGTGACCTTCGAGCGGTTCTTCGCCTGGCTGTCGTTCGGGGTGCTCACGGTCTCCGCGCTGCTCGGCTTCACCATGTTCACCCGCTGGCTCGGCGGAGGCCGTCACGCGCGCGGCGCGGAACAGCGCTTCCCCCTCGTCGCCGTGCTGCTGCACGGCCTGACGGGCGTGGTCACGTTCGTCCTGGTGCTGCTCACCGCCGCGATCGCCACCGGTCTCTGACGCCGCCCTCCGGGAGGACGGCCCCACGCCGTCTCCCGGAAGAGCGCTCCCACGCCGCCCTCCGGGAGGCCGCCCTCCGGGCCGCGGCGCCTACCTCCGGTGGCAGCGCAGGATCCGCACCGAGCGCGAGGTCACCGCGATCTCGGCCTCCGGCGCCCAGGACCCGTCCGGGAGCGCCCGCGCGGGGTCCTCGTCGGCGGTGTCCAGCACGGGCAGCCACCGCGCGCCGTACCTCGCGTCGGGAACGGTGAAGGTCATGTCCTCGTGGTGGCCGTTGATCAGCAGCAGGAAGGAGTCGTCGACGATCGGCTCGCCGCGGGGGCCGGGTTCGGTGATCGCCTCGCCGTTGAGGAAGACGGTCAGCGACTTGGCGTATCCGGTGTGCCAGTCGGAGGCCGACATCTCCTCGCCCGAAGGGGTGAACCAGACGATGTCGCGGGTGCCGTCGTCGGCCCTGCGCCCGTGGAAGAACCTGCGCCGCTGGAAGACGGGGTGCTCGCGCCGCAGCTCCGACAGGGTCCTGACGAAGGACAGCAGTTCCTTCTCGTCTTCGGCCGGCGACCAGTCGACCCAGGAGATCTCGTTGTCCTGGCAGTAGGCGTTGTTGTTGCCGCCCTGCGTCCGGCCGAACTCGTCGCCCGCCAGCAGCATCGGCACACCCTGGGAGACGAACAGGGTGGTCAGGAGGTTACGGCGCTGGCGGCGGCGCAGGCGAGTGATCTCCGGATCGCCGGTCACCCCCTCGGCGCCGCAGTTCCACGACCGGTTGTCGTCGGTGCCGTCGCGGTTGTCCTCCCCGTTGGCCTCGTTGTGCTTGCGGTCGTAGGAGACCAGGTCGGTGAGCGTGAACCCGTCGTGGCAGGTGACGAAGTTGATGGAGGCCACCGGGCGGCGCCCCGAGGTGGCGTAGAGGTCGGCCGAGCCGGTCAGCCGGGAGGCGAACTCCGGCAGCGCGGAGCCGTTCCCGCGCCAGAAGTCGCGCACGCTGTCGCGGTACTTGCCGTTCCACTCCGTCCACAGCGGAGGGAAGTTGCCGACCTGGTAGCCGCCGGGGCCCACGTCCCACGGCTCGGCGATCAGCTTCGCCTGGGAGATGACCGGGTCCTGCTGGATCAGGTCGAAGAACGCGCTCAGCCGGTCGACGTCGTGCAGCTCCCGGGCCAGGGCGGCGGCCAGGTCGAAGCGGAAGCCGTCGACGTGCATCTCCAGGACCCAGTAGCGCAGCGAGTCCATGATGAGCTGCAGCGCGTGCGGCGAACGGACGTTGAGGGAGTTGCCGCAGCCGGTGTAGTCGAGGTAGAAGCGCCGGTCGCCGTCGTGCAGCCGGTAGTAGGCCGCGTTGTCGATGCCGCGGAAGCCCAGCGTCGGCCCCATGTGGTCGCCCTCGGCCGTGTGGTTGTAGACCACGTCCAGGATGACCTCGATCCCGGCGTCGTGCAGCGCCCGCACCATGGCCTTGAACTCCTGCACCTGCTGGCCCCGCTGCCCCGAGGCGGAGTAGGCGGCGTGCGGCGCCAGGTAGGCGATCGTGTTGTAGCCCCAGTAGTTCGTCAGCCCCCGGGCGACCATCGCGTGCTCCGGCACGAACTGGTGCACCGGCATCAGCTCCACGGCGGTGACGCCCAGGCTCAGCAGGTGGTCGATGACCGCCGGGTGCGCCAGGCCGGCGTACGTGCCGCGGTGCTCCCTGGGCACGGCGGGGTGGCGCATGGTGAGCCCGCGCACGTGCGCCTCGTAGATCACGGTCTGGTGGTACGGCGTGTGGGGCAACCGGTCGTTCCCCCAGTCGAAGAACGGGTTGACCACCACGTTCTTCGGCATGAAGGGGGCGCTGTCGTCGTCGTTGCGCCCGGCCGGGTCGGTGAACGGATACGAGAACAGCGACTCGTTCCACGCCAGGCCGCCCTCGACGGCCTTGGCGTAGGGGTCGAGCAGCAGCTTGGCGGGGTTGCAGCGGTGCCCCCCGGAGGGGTCGTACGGGCCGTGCACGCGGTAGCCGTAGCGCTGGCCCGGGGTGACTCCCGGGAAGTAGCCGTGCCAGACGAAGCCGTCCACCTCGGGCAGGTCGACGCGTTCCTCACGGCCGTCGTCGTCGAACAGGCACAGCTCGACGCGCTCGGCCACCTCGGAGAACACCGAGAAACCGGTGCCGGCGCCATCCCAGGTGCCACCGAGTGGGTATGGCGATCCCGGCCAGATTTCGCGCATGTGGCCTTATTCTCCCTCAGCTGGGCCCTCGTGCGCGGGGCGTCGCCGCTGTCGGCGCCCCGCTGCGGGGGAACACGAATGGTCGGACCGGCCCGGCCTCTCCCGGCGGGAGCGGCGGACCTGCGGGGTGTGCACCTTCTTCGGCTGCTTGCTCGGATGGTCGGTCGCGACCGGGCAGGAGTGGGGGACGGCCGGGTGGCCGCGACCGGGGGCACGGCGTGACCGGTGCCTCGGCCCTCGGGGTGGTCTGCCCGGTGGAGCGGGGGTGGCCTGAGTGTATGCGCCCCGGGTCACTGAGTGGAACGCCGATCCTTAAGGCTTTAACCTGCGATTTTGCCGCTTTCCTCGGATATGCGAGTTTCTGCGCGGATGCGTTCGGTGACGGGGTGTGCGCGATCCCGGAGCGGGCGGAACCCGCCGGCGTACGGCGTGCGGAGAGGGCACTGAGAGGGCACTGAGAGGGCACTGAGAGGGTGCGGAGGGGGTGACGGGGGCGCGGGGCCGGGGAGCGCGGGGGCGGGGAAGTCCGGGCCGTGTTCCCGGATCCAGGGGACGGCGGGACGGCGGGACGGGGAGCGGGGACGCGGGCGGCGGGCCCGGGAGTCCGTGACCGCGCGGGCCGCCCTGGGCCCGCGCGGTCATGGAACCGCGCCGATCAGCCGACCAGTTCGGCGTTGAGGCTGATCGTGGTGCCCGCGAGGGCCTTGCTCACCGGGCAGTTGGCCTTGGCCGTCTCGGCCGCCTGCTGGAACTCCTCCGCCGACAGGCCCTCCACCTGGCCGCGGACCGAGATGACGATCCCGGTGATGCCCTCGCCCGGCTGGAAGGTCACGTCCGCCCTGGTCTCCAGGGACTGCGGAGGGGTGCCCGCCTGCGCCAGCCCGTGGGACAGGGCCATCGAGAAGCAGGAGGAGTGCGCCGCCGCGATGAGCTCCTCCGGAGAGGTCTTGCCGTTGGCCTGCTCGGCTCTGGAGGGCCAGGACACGTCGAACGTGCCCACACCGGAGGAGTCCAGCGAGACGGTGCCCGATCCGTCGAGGAGCGCGCCCTTCCACTGGGTCGTAGCGGTACGTGTCGTCGCCATGGCGATGTCCTTTCGATCACGAAGCGTTAGCCATGAACGACCCTACTGGTCGAGATCACGACGCTCGCCCCCGGAGCGTTCATTGGTGCCCGTCCTTCTCCGGAACCTTCCTCGGAACGGAGGCGGCCGTCAGGGACGGCGCGTTCCGAGGTAAGGCTCGAATGACTTTCCGTGACCGTTCGCATGGAATCTGTAATCGAATCCTTGGTGCTGGACGTAAGAGCCATGACGGCAGGTGGGGAAGGGGCGGCCGTGTCGGAGGAGGACGAGGAGAAGTGGTTCGAATGGATGTTCCGCGCCTTCTACGAGCCTGTGTGGGCATACGCGGCGCGCCGGGTCGGCTGCGGGGGAGCCGACGACATCGCCTCGTGCACCTTCCAGACTGCCTGGAACAAGAGGCACCGGATCCCGAAGGACGACGAACGGGCCGTCATCGCCTGGCTGTACCGCGTGGCCTGGGGCCACGTGCGCAACGCCACGCGCGGCGAGGGGCGCAGACAGCGTCTCGTGGCGCTGCTGAGACAGCTCCCGCCCGAACAGTCCGCTGAGGGAGCACACGAAGAGGAAGAGGTCAGGACCGCGATGGAGACGGCCATGGCGCGCCTGCGCCCCAAGGACGGAGAGATCCTCCGCCTGCACTACTGGGAGGACCTCGCGGTCGAGGAGATCGGCAAGGTCCTCGGCCTGACGCCCAACGCGGTCCGGGTGCGGCTGTGCCGGGCCCGCATGCGCCTGGCCGAGCTGCTGCGCGGCATGCGCCTGCGGTGCGAGGAGGCCGGCAGGTGAGCACCGAGGGCGGCGACGAGGTCCGTGAGCTCATGGTCAGGCACAATCCGGTCCTCCCGCACGAGGTGCGGGAGAGGATGGGCCGGGGGGAGGACGACGAGATCCTCCGGCGGATCCTGCGCGGGCGCGCCCCCCGCAGGACGCGCGGCAGGGGACCCGCCCTGGTCTTCCTCGTCCTGGGGTCCGCCGCGGCGATGGTCGCCTCGCTGCAGCTCCCGCAGCAGCCCCGGCAGGTCCGGCCGTCCGCCGGGGCGGCACCGCCCGCCCCGGCCGGTCGCCCGGGGCCGCGCATCACCGACGACCTGACCAGGATCGTGCGCATCTCCAGCGTCAGGCCCCTGCGCGACCTGTCCCCCCGCCCGATGGCGTCTTTCCCGCCGGCCTCGCCCGATCTGCTGGAGCTGGCGGCGCTCGCCGCGGGCCGCCCGCACCCCGCGCCCGGCCCGTGGAGCTACGTCAGGACCGAGGAGTGGCTGCTGGCGACCACCGTGGCGGCGGACGGCACGACCTCGGAGGTCATGCCGTGGGTCGTGCGGCGCTGGACACCGGCGGGCGACGGCGGGACCTATCTCAGGACACGGACGGCGGGCAGGCCGTTCGGCGGCGGTGGCTGGGCGGGCATCTCGACCGGCCTGGAGCATCCGGTCCCCGCCCCGGGCGGCGGGGACGTGCCTTCCACGACGGTCAGGGACACCGGCAGCGCGGCGGACCTTCAGCCCCGGGCGGCCTCGCTGCCGCGCTCCGGGCCCGAGCTCCGCCGGCGGCTGCTGGCCGGCGAGCCGCAGGCCACGATGACGCCGACGCGCCGTCTCGTCAGGGCGGTGGAGAACCTGTGCTCCCACGACGTGGTCGATCCCGCGCTGTCGGCGGCCCTGTGGCGGGTCCTCGCGCTCCAGGACGACCTGAGGTCGCTCGGGCGGATCAGGGACCGCGACGGCAGGCCGGGACAGGCCTTCGGGTTCGAGGACGGGCCGCTGCTGGGGGTGTTCGTCGTCAGCCCGGAGACCGGGGGCCTGCTCGCGACCGAGCTGATCAGGATCGCGGGGGCGGACGGCTCGGCGGACTTCCGCCCGGCCGTCGAGGAGTACCGGACGTACGTCACCGCCAGATGGGTGGACGGCGAGGGGAAGACCTCCTGAGCCGTACGGCCGCCGCCCGGGCCGTACGGCCGCCGCCCGGGCCGGATGGGCACCGGGCAGGACCGGGCCGGGGGTGGGGCGCCGTGCCCCGTCCCCGGCCCGGTCACGGGCGGCCGGGACGGTCGTTCAGCGGCCGGGGCAGTCGCGCATGCTGGGGTGGGCGTTCACCCAGCGCTGGTCGCCGACGTCGCTCACGTTGCCGTAGCCCTCCTCGCGGGAGAAACAGGTTCCGCCGTCGGTGCGGCTCCGTTTGACGAAGAAGACGAAGGGGCGGTCGTTCTTGACGGACATGATGACGCCCGTCCCGCTCAGCCTCCGCGGCCCCGGCGCCTTGATGGCCTGCCGTGACCCCTCGAACGCCCGGCGGTCGTAGAGGCACACCGCGTTGTCCAGGACGCCGTCCTCGTCGCAGTCGTGCTCGGCGCTCCGGCGGGCGGGGCCGCACGACGGCGGCCGGAAGGTGATCACCTCGGCGCCGTCGTCGTAGGAGAGCGTGTCCGGCGGGACGAGCCGTCCCTCCGGCGCCTTCGCGAGCTGTTCCGCGATCGCCCGGGCGATGTCGGCCCGGCAGGGGGAGGGCGGATCGGCGGTGGAGGCGGGAGGCGGGGCCGAGGTCGAGGCCGGGGCACTCGATAGAAGGGTCGAGAGGGCGGCGCACGCCACACCGAGCCCTTTCAGGCCGATCATCATAATTAATCCTTTTTGTGGAAAGCGACGGCGGCGGCGATGACACCCGCCTTTCGAGGGCCGAGAGTAGACCAGCGACCAGGGAGAAGGCCGCAGGGAGATCGCTTTCTTTGCTTCGGCGAAGCAATGAATTATCTGCGTATCCGCCTGTAATGAACACCGCCGCGACGGACGTTTATCACCGGAGAGCATTTCTTTGTCAGGACGGAGCGCTTCGGATGAGGACACCCCCATCGACCCGCACAGGACACCGCGAGCCGCTGCCCCGGGACGGCACCCGCGACTGCGGTGTGCTGGAGAGGGTGATCCACCGGCGCTGGTCGGGGACACCGCGGCGGGAGCTGGTGGTCGCGGTGGACGAGCTCGCGGGCCTGCCCGTCCACCTGGCGAGCCGCCTGGCCGAGGACCTCGACGGGATCTGGCTCGGCGCCGACGTGCTCCCCGAGCCCCCCGAGCCGGACGACTCCTGTGACGCGCGGGTGGCGGCCGACTCGGCGGGCATCTACGTGGGACGCACGATCGTCATCGCGGGCGGGGCCCACTCCTCGGGGGCGCTGGTCCACCACATGATCGGGCACGTGCTGTGCGATCTGGACGAGATGGACCAGACCCCGGAGTGGCGGCGGATCATGAGCTTCTGCCGTCCCCTGCTCGCCCTGGACCGCTACCGCGACTGCTCCTCGGAGTGGTGGGCCGAGAGCTACGCCCTGTGCGCCAGCCGGAGGCTGGACCGGCTCACCCGGCTGCTGGCCGACGACGTCCAAGCCGCCTCGGCCGTGGCGGCCTACCACCAGAGACGCCAGGGGTGGGTCAGATGACGGCCCGGTCGACGACGGCCGCCAGATCCAGTCCCGGGGGCAGGGTGCCGAAGGCGCGGCCCGCCTCGCCGGACAGCCGGGAGGCGCAGAAGGCGTCGGCGACGGCCGGGGGCGCCAGCCGTACGAGCAGGGAACCCTGCAGGACCAGGGCCATGTCCTCGGCGACCCTGCGGGCGCGGGCCTCGATGCCGCTCAGGTCGCCGAGCGACCTGCGCAGCCGGTCGGCGGCGTCGTCCAGGCGCCGGTCGGCCCCCGCGGCCAGGGCGACCTCGGCGAAGAACGCCTCCTGAGCCTCGGGTTCACGTCCCAGGGCGCGCAGCACGTCCAGCGCCGCCACGTTCCCCGACCCCTCCCAGATGCCGTTGAGCGGTGACTCGCGCAGCAGCCGCGGCATCTGCGACTCCTCGACGTAGCCGTTGCCGCCCAGGCACTCCAGCGCCTCGGCCGCGTGGGCCGGGCCGCGTTTGCACACCCAGTACTTCCCGGCGGCCAGCGCGATCCGGCGCAGCGCGCTCTCGGCGCGGTCCCCGGCGACGGCCCGGTCGGTGGCCCCGGCGAGCCGTGTCATCAGCGTGGTCGCGGCCTCCGACTCCAGGACCAGGTCCGCCAGGACGTTGCGCATCAGCGGCTGGTCGATCAGCTTCCTGCCGAAGGCCGAGCGGTGCGCGGCGTGGTGGACGGCCCGTGTCACGCCGTACCGCATGCCGGCCGCCGAGCCGATCACACAGTCCAGCCGGGTCAGGTTGACCATCTCCAGGATGGTCCGCACCCCCCGGCCCTCCTCGCCGACCGGCCAGGCGAGCGCGCGGTCGTACTCCACCTCGGCGCTGGCGTTCGACCTGTTGCCCAGCTTGTCCTTCAGCCGCATCAGGCGCATGGCGTTGCGGGTGCCGTCGGGCAGGACCCGGGGCAGCAGGAAGCACGACAGGCCCCCCGGAGCCTGGGCGAGCACCAGGAACACGTCGCACATCGGCGCCGAGTTGAACCACTTGTGACCGGTCAGGGCGTAGCTCCCGTCGCCCAGGGGCTCGGCCCTCGTGGTGCTCGCCCGGACGTCCGAGCCGCCCTGCTTCTCGGTCATCGCCATTCCGGCGAGCACCCCGCGCTTGTCCTGCGGCGGCCGCAGGCCGAAGTCGTAGCTCCGGGAGACCAGCAGGGGCTCCCAGGCGGCGGCGAGCGCCGGGCTGTGGCGCAGCGCGGCGACCGAGGCGTAGGTCATGGAGATCGGGCAGCCGTGCCCGGCCTCGGCCTGGCTCCAGACGTAGAACTTGGCCGCGCGGGCCACGTGGGCGCCCGGCCTGGCGCTCGACCAGGCGGTCGCGTGCAGGCCGTTCTCCACCGCGACGGTCATCAGCTCATGCCAGGCGGGGTGGAACTCGACCTCGTCGATCCGGTTGCCGTGCCGGTCGTGGGTGCGCAGGACCGGCGGATGCTCGTTGGCCAGCCGTCCCCACTCCCCGGCCTGTTCCGAGCCCGCGAGCGTGCCGAGCCGGTGCAGCTCTCCCGTGGCCCAGTCCGCGCCCTCGCGCGTCACACCGGAAAGGAGCGCGGCGTCGGCGGACACGTCGTGACCGGTGAACGGGGGAACCTGGTTGAAGACGTCATGGGTCACGCGCGGCCTCCAGGAGACTCGACCGGCCCCGTCGCCGGGCCTTGGCATACATATCACCGCTTAACGGGATTTCTCACCGGTCCGCCGGGCCGGGCACCGCCGGGCGGTGCCCGGCCCGGTGAGGAGTCCCGGCCGCGACGGCCGGTTCCCCACGACGAGACCGTCCCGGTTTCCGGGGCGAGGCCGCGGAGACCGGGTTTCCGCGACGAGCCGGTGGAGGTCGTTCCCCGCGGTGAGGCCGTGGGGTCAGTTCCCCGTGACGAGGTCGCGGAGGTAGGTGTCGTCCTCGTCGCTCTCGGCGAGCACCCGGTCGGCGCCCCGCTTGGCCCGCGCGTCGCCCCGCGTCGCGAGCCCCCGGGTCGCCTCGGCCACGGTGTTCAGGTCGTCGTCGTCGAGCCGCCCGGCCAGCGCGTCACGGATCTGCTCGGTGTCCTCGGTCAGCCCGGCCAGGCCCATGGTCGCCCAGTCGCGCACCTCCTCGTCGGGGTCCTCCGTCATCGAGATGAGCAGCGCGAGCCCCTCGGCGTGACCGGGCGGCAGGACGGCGGCCAGCGCGGCGGGATCGGCCTGGGTGCGCGTCCATCCGCCGGCGGTGACGATCTCCAGGACCTCGGGCAGCGCGCGGGGGTCGCCGTGGTGGCCGAGCGCGCCGAGCACCGAGCGCAGCACCCGCTCGTCGCCCTCGGTGGCCGCCATCCGCCGCAGGAGCGGCAGCGTCCGCTCCAGGAAGGGCTTGTCGTCCTCGGTGAAGCCGAACTCCGCCAGCACGTCGACGGCGAACTCCCGCTTGCGCGGATCCTCACTGACGCACAGGCGCGCCGCGGCCTCGAAGGTCTCCTCGTCCCCGCGCCGGCTCAGCGAGCTCGCCACCGTCCACCAGGTCTCGGCCTCCTCGTCGACGTCCCGGTACGGCAGCGCCCGCTCGACCAGCTCGTCGAAGGACGGCCGCTCCCCGGCCGCGTCCTCCAGGAGGGTCGCGATGGCCGCGTGACCGCGCTGGCAGCGCAGTTCGGCCTGGCGCTCGCCGTCCGGCCCGACGGCGGCGACGGTCACCAGGTCGGTGCCGTCCTCGGCGCGGCTGCGGCCCACGACGAACTGCGTCCCCTCGGGGGCCTGCTCGGTGAGCTGTTCGAGCAGCGCGTTCTCCAGTTGCGTGCCCAGCCAGTCGTAGGCGATGGCCAGCGGGGTGTCGCCCTCGCCGTCCGCCCGGCTCGCGTCGGCCCCGTGCTCCAGCAGCGCGCGCACGGCGCCCAGCGCCCCGCGCCGGGTGGCCAGGGTGAGGGCGGTCTCGCCGCTGTCGTTGGTCTCCTCGGGGGAGGCTCCGGCCTCCAGCAGGGCCGTGAGCGCCTCGGCCCGGCCGTTGGAGGCGGCCCAGAGCGGCGCGCTCCAGCCGCCGTCCTCCCGGCCCGCCGGATCGGCCCCGGCCCGTAGCAGCGCCTTCACGATCTCGGCGTGGCCCCAGGCGGCCGCCGCGCACAGGGGCAGCCCCTCCTCCTCGCCCTCGCTGATCCGGTTCGGGTCGGCCCCGTGCGCGAGCAGGGCGTCCACGATCGCCGCGCGCCCGCCGGCCGCGGCCGCGTACAGCGCCGTCCGCCCCGCAGCGTCGCCGGGATCGGCGCCCGTGCCGTCCTGGAGCAGGCGCCCGGCCCGCTCGGCGTCGTTACGGGCCACCGCCTCCAGAAGTTCTTCGTACATGAGGGGACCCTAGCCTGTCCCGGTGCGCCGCCGGGGCCGGGACAGGCCGGGACCCGGCGGCGCACCGGGCGGTCCGTTCCGGTGGGGGCGGAGACCGGAGGCGGCGACCGGAGACCGCGGTGCCGGTTTCCAGCGGTGTAAACAGTCATGTCCTCCTTACGGAGGACCCTCGCCGGAACAACTCACGATATGTTGTGAGTTATGAGTGATCCCGGCGCGATGCGGGTCTCGGACGCGGAGCGAGAGGCGGTCGTGGAGCGGCTGCGCGTCGCCTCCGTGGAGGGACGCCTGACACTCGGAGAGCTGACCGAGCGCACCGAGGCGGCCTACACCGCCGTCACACAGGCGGAGCTGGCGGTCATCACCTCCGACCTGCCCACGGCCGGGCAGGCCGCTCCCAGGCCCGCCTACGCGCCCGCCGGGCCCGCCGGGCCCGCAGTGCCCCGGGAGGGCAGGGTGCGGCAGTGGTTCGTGGCCGTGATGGGCGACTCCAAGCGCCGCGGCAAGTGGCGGATCGACCAGGGGCTCGGCGCGGTCGCCGTGATGGGCGACGTCGTGCTCGACCTGCGTGAGGCCGAGGTCCGCACCGACGTGGTCGACATCGTCGCCACCGTGGTCATGGGCGATGTGAAGATCATCGTGCCGGACGGCGTGGACATCGAGATCGACGGCGTCACGATCATGGGGGACAAGAAGGTCCAGGTCATCGAGGCGCCTCCCGGTATGAACGTGCCACTGATCCGGATCAAGGCCTACGTGGTCATGGGCGACCTCAAGGTGATCGGCGACTCCAAGGCCAAGCCCCTCAAGAAGCCCTGGGCCGCCTGGCGGGAGCAGTGGCGCGAGCTGCGCGGCGAGCTCATGGGCGAGCCCCGGCACTCCCTGCCGCCCTCCGGCGCCCACGGCTGGCACCAGGGCCCGCAGGACGCGCCCGGCGACCCGGCCGCCGCCCCCTGGTACGACTCCGACGGCCGCGGGCGTCGCCGGGAGCACCGGGAATACCGGGAACACCGGGAACGCGGCCGGGAGTATCGCGACCGCTGAGGGTGATGTCCCGCCGGTCGTGCAACGTTCCGCGGGGTCCGAACGGTAGTGATCGGTGAACATCACCGATCAGTGAGGACTTCGGATGCGAGACCGGGCCGACTTCGAGCGCTACGTCGAGCAGCGCTCGGCCCGTCTGCTGCGCACCGCCTACCTCCTATGCCGTGACTGGGGAACGGCGGAGGACCTGCTGCAGACGGCACTGGCCAAGGCGTGGTTCGCCTGGCGCAGAGTGGGAGACGATCCCGACCCCTACGTCTACCGGATCCTGGCCAACACCCATGCCAGCTGGTGGCGCAGGAGGTGGCGGGGCGAGGTGCCGACCGCGGAGCCGCCCGAGGGCGCCGCCGCGGATCCGGCCGGCGAGCTCGGCGTCCGCGAGGCGCTCCGTACGGCGCTGGCCGCCCTGCCCGCCAAGCAGCGGGCGGTGCTGGTCCTGCGCTATTTCGCGGACCTGCCCGACAAGGAGATCGCCGCGATCCTCGGCTGCTCGGAGGCCACCGTGCGCAGCCAGGCCGCCAGAGCCCTGGCCAAACTGCGCGTCGACCCCGCGGCCAGGGCCGCGACCATCACGGGGAGCTGACATCATGATCACCGAATCGGACCTGCGCGATCTTCTCCACGAGGAAGCCGAAGACGCCTCCGGCGCCGGGGTGACCGTCGCCGGGGTGAACCGGCGGATCGGCGTGATCAGGCGCCGCCGCCTGCGCCTGCTGGGCGGGGCGGTCGCGGCCGGGCTCGCGGTCGCGGCGGCGCTGACCCTGCCCGGCTCGGGGGGCGCCGGGGTCCCCGACGACATCTGGAGCGGGGTGATGGCCCAGCCCTCGCCCAGGTACGGCGCCCGCGAGGTCTCCGTCGACATCCTGGACAGGCGGTTCTCCCGGATGGGGGAGCGCATCGCCGTCGACGTCCCGCAGGACCAGGAGGGCGGAGACGGCTGGGGAGTGGTCGAGTGCCCGCCCGAGGCGGAGATGCTCTACTGGCTGGACGGCGTCTACCGCAACGGCCTGGTGTGCAACCAGATCCTGGCCGTCGACGGCAAAGAGACCTTCGGGACCAAGGAACTCATGGCCGGCGGCGAGAAGACCGTCGGGGTCACTGTGACGGTGCCGCGGGGCACCAGGCGCCTGGAGTTCGCCGTGGTGCCCCCCGGCTCCGTCAGGAGGCTCGGCAGGCCGCTGGTGAACGAGAGGGACGCGCAGCGGGTGCTGGGGTTCGCGGACGGGAAGCGCGCCGAGATGCGCTTCACGCTCGTCGACCGCCGGATCGAGTCGTGCGACAGCGGTCCCGGCTGCCGCTTCGCCGACGAGAGCATTCCGCCCTGGACCCCGGCTCCCGCCGGGACCACCATCTATCCCGAATACCCCGAGACCGGGTCAGGCTTTCTCGAGCGCCCCTAGACCGGGTCAGGCGGTGGCCGACCGCTCCGCCCCGCGCAGGGCCTGCTCGTAACGTTCGATTAACACGGCCGCAAGCTCGGGGGCGGCGCCGAGGACGTCCGCGACGACCTCGGCGCCCGCGGCCAGGGTGTTCGCACGGATCTTGTCGGCGAAGAAGCCGGGAGCCAGCAGGTAGGGGGCCACGACCACGCGGGGGGCCCCGGCCGCCAGGAGACGCCCGACCTCCTCCTGCGGCGTGGGCTCCGCGGCGGAGGCGTAGGCGGCGGTCACCGACCACCAGCCGCGCCGTGCCGCCCACCCGGCGGCGACCCTCGCGACCGTCGCGTTGGCCCTGCGGTCACTGGAGCCCGCCGAGACCAGCACCACCGCGGTGTCCGGATCGCCGGGCTCCACCCCCGCCTCGGCCAGGCGCCGCTCGAGGGCGGTGACCAGCAGCGGGTGCGGGCCCAGCGTGGCACCCCGGTGCACCCGCAGCAGCGGCCTGCGGGCCGCCGCCTCGGCCAGCGCCCCGGGGATGTCCACCCGGCTGTGGTAGGCCTCGGTGAGCAGCAGCGGCAGCACCGCCGCCTCGGTCAGCCCGGACAGCGCCATCGCCAGCGTCGGCGGGGCGTGGTCGAGGTAGGCGGTGCGCACGGGGATCTCCGGGCGGGCCCGTCGTACGAGGTCGAGCAGATCCTCCACCGTCGCGGCGGCGCGCGGGTCGCGGGACCCGTGCGCCACCGCGATCAGCGGCGGTGCGGACGTCGTGCCACGCGGGCGCCACGTCGCGGACACCACAGGCGTCATAGATGCAGCCCGCATTCCGTCTTGCCCATGCCGGCCCAGCGGCCGCTGCGCGGGTCCTCGCCGGGCGTGACCTGGCGGGTGCAGGGCGCGCAGCCGATCGAGGGGTAGTTGTCGTAGTGCAGCGGGTTGATCAGCACGCCGTTGTCGGCCATGTAGTTGTCGACGTCCTCCTGCGTCCAGCGGGCGATCGGGTTGATCTTGACCATCTGGCGCTTGGCGTCCCACTCCACGACCTTGACCCCGGCGCGGGTGCTGGCCTCGTCGCGGCGGATGCCGGAGATCCAGGCGAGGTACGGCTCCAGCGCGCGGTTGAGCGGCTCGACCTTGCGCAGGTAGCAGCACAGGTCGGGGTTGCGGCCGAACAGGCGCGGGCCGAGGTCGCGCTCCTGCTCGGCCACCGTCCTGGACGGCTTGACGTCGATCACGTTCACGTCGTAGACCTGCCGCACGGCGTCACGGGTGCCGATCGTCTCGGCGAAGTGGTAACCCGTGTCGATGAACAGCACGTCCACGCCAGGCTTGACCCGGCTCACGAGGTCGATCAACAGGGCGTCGCTCATGGAGGAGGTCAGGCAGAGCCGGTCACCGAACGTGGCGGCGGCCCAGCGGATGATCTCGAGCGCGGAGGCCTCCTCGAGGAAGCGCGCCGCCGACTCGACGATGTCCTGCATGTCCAGCGCGCCACGCTGCTGCCGTAGCCCGACCTCGATGTCCACCAGTGTCATCGCTCGCTCACCACTCCTCATTCGCCGCACGGGCCACTTCGATCGCTGCGTCGGGTGCGTCACACGTCATCGCTCGCTCACCGTCTGTCATCGCTCGCTCACCGCTCCTCATTCGCTACGCGGACCGCTCGTTCCTCGCGGGCCGCTTCGCTCACTGCGTCGGGTTCGCTCCTCATGACCGCACCCCGATGCCGAGGAACTTCAGCTTGAAGGCGCGGATGCACGAACGGCAGTACCAGCCGCCGTCGCCCTCGTAGGGTTCGAGGTCCTCCTCGCCGCAGTAGGGGCAGTGGAAGGGGACCGCTCGCTCGCTCATCGGTTCCTCCCGTCCCGGTTCACGGCGCCGCGCCCGCGGGCGCGGCGGGGCGCACGCCCCGCCGTGTCGTCGGTGATCACTTGAGGTCCGTCTCGTCGGCGCGCTGGACCCACTCGGAGAAGGTCTCGCCCTCGTTGCGCTGCTTGTCGAAGTTGCGCACGACGCGCTCCACGTAGTCGGGGAGCTCCTCCGCGGTGGTCTTCAGCCCGCGGACCTTGCGGCCGAAGCCGGCGTTGACGCCCAGCGAGCCGCCCAGGTGGATCTGGAAGCCCTCGACCTGCTCGCCCGCCTCGTTGACGACCAGCTGGCCCTTGAGGCCGATGTCGGCGACCTGGATGCGCGCGCAGGAGTTCGGGCAGCCGTTGACGTTGATGGTCAGCGGCTCCTTGAAGTCCGGCAGGCGCCGCTCCAGCTCGTCGATCAGGTGGGCCCCGGTGGCCTTCGTCTCGACGATCGCCAGCTTGCAGAACTCGATGCCGGTGCACGCCATGGTCTGGCGGCGGAAGGTGGAGGGGTTGACCCGCAGGTCGTTGGCCTCCAGCTCGGCGACGACGCTGTCCACCCGGTCGGGGGCCACGTCGAGGATGACCATCTTCTGCTCGACCGTGGTGTGGACCCGGTTCGAGCCGTGCCGCTCGGCGATGTCGGCGATCACGTGCAGCTTGTCGCCGTCGAGGCGGCCGACCTTGGGCGCGAAGCCGACGTAGAAGTTGCCGTCCTTCTGCGGGAAGACGCCCACGTGGTCCCGGCGGCCGCCGCGCGGCTGCTCGGGCGCGGGGCCGTCGGGCAGGGCGCGGCCGAGGTACTCGGTCTCCAGGACCTGCCGGAACTTCTCCACTCCCCAGTCGCTGACCAGGAACTTGATGCGCGCCCTGTGGCGCAGGCGGCGGTAGCCGTAGTCGCGGAAGATGCCGATCACGCCGGCCCAGACCTCGCTGACCCGCTCCGGGGCGACGAAGACGCCCAGCCGCTTGGCCAGCATCGGGTTGGTCGACAGGCCGCCGCCCACCCACAGGTCGTAGCCCCGCTCGCCGTGCTCGTTGACCACGCCGACGAAGGCGATGTCGTTGATCTCGTGCACCGTGCAGTGCGCGGGGCAGCCGCTCACCGCGGTCTTGAACTTGCGGGGCAGGTTGGAGTACGCCGGGTCGCCGATGTAGCTGTCGTAGATCTCCCGGATCTGGTCGGTGCCGTCGACGACCTCGTCGGTGTCGATCCCGGCCAGCGGGCAGCCCAGGATGACGCGCGGGGTGTCGCCACAGGCCTCGGTCGTGGACAGGCCGACGGCCTCCAGGCGCTTCCAGATGTCGGGGACGGACTCGATCTCGATCCAGTGCAGCTGGATGTTCTGCCGGTCGGTGACGTCGGCGGTGCCCCGGCCGTAGAGGTTGGAGACGTCGGCGATGGCGCGCAGCTGCTCCAGGTCGAGCCTGCCGCCGTCGATCCTGACGCGGAGCATGAAGTAGCGGTCGTCGAGCTCCTCGGGCTCCAGGATCGCGGTCTTGCCGCCGTCGATCCCGGGCTTGCGCTGGGTGTAGAGCCCGTACCAGCGCATCCGGCCACGCAGGTCGGCCGGATCGATGGAGTCGAAGCCGCCCTTGGCGTAGATGTCGATGATTCGCTGACGGACGTTGAGCCCGTCGTCGTTCTTCTTGTTCTCTTCGTTCTTGTTCAGCGGTTCGCGGTAACCGAGAGCCCACTGACCTTCGCCTCGCGGGCGCTTGTGGTGGCGGTTAGCCGGACGGGCCGGGGTCGTCATGTGCGCGTCCTTTGTAATCGGTGGAGTGATTTCCGGACACGCACAGGCCCCACCTGCCGCCTCGTCGTCGAGTGCGGGGGAAAATCGCTCGCGAGGGAGGACGCCTGTTACGCGCCCGAGCTGGGTGAAATCAGCGGAGGGCGACGGTCAACGGACGTCACGACAGATGGCACTGCGGACACGCAGAAGGTCGACGTGGCGTCGCACGACGAGCAATGGGTCCGCTGGCATGTCCACGACGATACCTTGGTGAGCCGAGATGTCCAATGTGAGGTCCACAATCTGGACTTTTTCTGGGCTCAATGTGGACATTCCAGGCTCAGCCTTGGCGTGGCCAGGCCAGAGCCGACTCTCTGCCCTCTGCCGCCTTGCCGGTCGGCTGGTGCTGGCAGTCGCACCACGAGCCGCCCCGGCACTCGTCGTGCCGGCGCTCCTTGCACCTGTCGCAGATCATTCTTCCATTGTGCGCCGTTCCTTGTAGAACATCGCTCGGTTACCCTGGCCTGAGCCGTGACGATGCCTGAGCCGGGGCAAGGAGGCGCCGTGGGCCTGATGGGCGAGCTGCTGGCGGATCTGTGTGCGGAGACCGACGATCTGGACGCCGTCGTCCGCGGGCTCGAACCCGCGGCCTGGGAGCTGCCCACCCCCGCCGACGGCTGGGCGGTACGCGATCAGATCAGCCACCTCGCCTGGTTCGACGACGCCGCGACCGTCGCCGCGACCGATCCGGACGGCTTCCGCGCCGCGCGGGCCGCGTTCGCCGACCGCGGCGCCTCGGCGGTCGACGAGCTCGCGGCCGCCTCGCGCGGCCTCGCCTGCGACCGGCTCCACGACTGGTTCCGCGCGGCCAGGGAGCGCAGCCTGGAGGCCTTCGCCCGGCTGGAGGCCACGGCCCGGCTGCCCTGGTACGGCCCCGACATGTCGGCGGCCTCCTTCGTCACCGCGCGGCTGATGGAGACCTGGGCCCACGGGCAGGACGTGGCGGACGCGCTCGGCGTCGTGCGGATCCCCACCGCCAGGCTCAGGCACGTGGCGACGCTCGGGGTGCGGGCCATGCCGTACGGCTTCACGGTCCGCGGCCTCGAACCGCCCGCGGACCCGGTGCGGGTCGAGCTGACGCTGCCCGACGGATCACCGTGGACGGCGGGCCCGCTCGGGGCGGCGAACGTGATCAGGGGGACCGCGCTCGACTTCTGTCTCCTCGTGGTCCGGCGCCGCCACCTCGACGACACCTTCCTCGACGTGCGGGGTGCGGCGGCGCGGGCGTGGACGGAGGTCGCCCAGGCCTTCGCGGGCCCTCCGGGTAAGGGGAGGGCACGACTGGGATCAGGGGTTTCTCAGGGGGCCACCCGATGGGGCGGCTTCCGTCCCGCCTGAGATCCTCGAATCATGCGCACTTTGTTGAATGTCATATGGCTGGTGTTCGCGGGGATCTGGCTGGCGCTCGGTTATGTCGTCGCGGGCGTCGTCTGCTGCATTCTGATCATCACGATCCCGTTCGGCATCGCGTCGTTCCGGATCGCCGCCTACGCGCTGTGGCCCTTCGGGCGGACAGTGGTGCGCGACCCCGAGGCGGGCTGCCTGTCCACCGTCGGCAACGTGATCTGGTGCGTCGTCGCCGGGATCTGGCTGGCCATCGGCCACGTGATCACCTCGATCCCGTTGTTCCTGTCGATCATCGGCATCCCGATGGGCGTGGCGAACCTCAAGCTCATCCCCGTCTCCCTGCTGCCGCTGGGCGCCCGGATCGTCGACGTGGACGACGTGGACGCGTTCTACCGCAGGTAGCGCTCTTACCGCAGGTGGTGACGGTGACGGAGCCGAGATTCGATCGTTGCCGAGCGGACTCGTGATCAAGGGGCGCTGCGCATACGGTTGGGTGCCATGATGTCCACCGACGCCCCGGCGCGCAGGCGTGGGTCCAGAAGGCGCACCCTGGGCGCGGCCAGGACCCGGCTGCGCGCGGGCCTGTCCTGGGTTCGGGGCACGGACACCTGGGCACTGGCGAGCGCCACCACGAACGCGGGCGTCACCTACCGGGTCACCGGCCTGGCCGGGGAGGCCGCCTTCTTCGCCCTGCTGTCGCTGCCGCCGTTCATGCTCGGCCTGATCGGGGTGCTCGGCCAGCTCACCCGGATCTTCGGCCCGGAGACGGTGCGCAACGTCAGCGACTGGATCGAGACGCAGGCCCACCTGCTGTTCACCGACAACGCCGTGGACACCGTCGTCACGCCGCTCATCGACGACGTGCTGAAACCCGAGAACCAGGTGTCCCTGATCTCGCTGGGCTTCCTGCTGGCCCTGTGGTCGGGGTCGCGGGCGCTGTTCGTCTACGTGGACCTGATCTCGCTCGCCTACGGGCTCGGCGAGGAACGCGGCATCATCCGCACCCGCCTGATGTCCTTCGGCCTCTATCTCGCGGGCCTGCTGGTCGGCCTGCTGGTCATGCCCGTCCTCGTCCTCGGCCCCGTGGCGCTGCGCGGCGCCCTTCCCCCCGACTACTCCGGCCTGGTCGACAGCCTCTACTGGCCGGTCGTCGTCGTCGGCTCGGTGTTCTTCCTGACGCTGCTGTACCACGTGAGCGTGCCGGTGCGCACGCGCTGGTGGCGGGAGCTGCCCGGAGCGGTGCTCGCGCTCATCATCTGGATCGCCTGCGCCGCCGTGCTGCGCGCGGTGCTCGCCGCCTGGTTCTCCCCGGTCTCCATCTACGGCTCGCTCGCCGCCCCGATCGCGGTGCTGCTGTGGCTCTACATCACCGCGCTGGCCGTGCTCATCGGCGCGACGCTCAACGCGGAGGTGGACCGGCTCTGGCCGGTCGGAGGCGTGGGCCGCACAGCGCGTGCGGGCTGAGCGCGGCCGGTCCGCTATCGTCTAAAGCGCGACTGGCGCATTGGGTGGGAGAGACCACCGGGGAGCGAACAGCGGAGGCCGTACGCCTGGGTCTTCGCACGTTGTCAACGATGACAGGGGAGTGAAGGCGCCATGGGTTCTCTATCCAACGTCGATCCGCAGATCGCCGAGCTCATCAAGGCGGAGGAGCGCCGTCAGAGCGACACCGTGAAGCTGATCGCCTCGGAGAACTACGTCTCCAAGGCGGTCCTCGAGGCCACTGGCACGGTCCTGACCAACAAGTACTCCGAGGGCTATCCGGGCAAGCGCTACTACGAGGGCCAGCAGGTCGTCGACCAGATCGAGACCGTCGCCATCGAGCGGGCCAAGTCCCTGTTCGGCGTGAACCACGCCAACGTCCAGCCCTACTCGGGCTCGCCCGCCAACCTCGCCATCTACCTGGCGTTCCTGCAGCCGGGCGACACCGTCATGGGCATGGGCCTGCCGTTCGGCGGTCACCTCACCCACGGCTGGTCGGTCTCGGCGACCGGCAAGTGGTTCAACCCGGTCCGCTACGGCGTCCGCCAGGACACCGGCCGCGTCGACATGGACGAGGTCCGTGAGATCGCCCTCCGCGAGCGGCCCAAGCTGATCTTCTGCGGCGGCACCGCGATCCCGCGCACCATCGACTTCCCGGCCTTCGCCGAGATCGCCCGCGAGGTCGGCGCCGTGCTCGCCGCCGACATCGCCCACATCGCGGGCCTGGTCGCCGGCGGTGCCCACCCGTCGCCCGTCGGTCACGCCGACGTCATCTCCACCACCACCCACAAGACCCTGCGCGGCCCGCGCGGCGCGATGCTGATGGCCACCGCCGACGAGCACGCCACCGCGATCAACAAGGCCGTCTTCCCCGGCCTGCAGGGCGGCCCGCACAACCACACGACCGCGGCCATCGCGGTGGCGCTGAAGGAGGCGGCCACCGACGAGTTCAAGGACTACGCGCGTCAGGTCGTGCTGAACGCCCAGGCGCTGGCCGAGGAGCTCAAGGGCCGCGGCTTCGACCTGGTCTCCGGTGGCACCGACAACCACCTGATCCTGTTCGACCTGACCCCCAAGGGCATCGGCGGCAAGCCCGCCGCGCAGGCCCTGGACAAGGCCGGTCTGGAGACCAACTACAACACCGTGCCCTTCGACACGCGCAAGCCCTTCGACCCGTCGGGCATCCGCATCGGCACCGCGGGCGTGACCAGCCGGGGCATGGGTGTGGCCGAGATGCGTCAGATCGGCGCCTGGATCGACCAGGTCGTCAGCGCCCTGGCCAAGGACGAGGACGAGGCCAAGCACGTCATCACGCGGGTGCACGGCGAGGTGCGGGAGCTGACCGGCCACTTCCCGGCCCCCGGCCTGTAGGCCCGCCGGGCCGTCCGGCCCCGGCCGCCGAGCCCGCGATCCGGGCTCCCCGCGGCCGGTGAGGCCCGCGGCCCGCGAGCCCACCGCTGAGACCGCCACCAGGCCCCGGGACTCGCCGTCCCGGGGCCTTCGCGCGTCCGCCGTGCCTGCCCCGTGCCCGCTGTACCGCCCCGCGTCCGCCGTACGTCGCGTCCGGCCGCGGGGTCCCGGATCTTCGGGCGGATACGGCGGACATGAGGGAAATGATTTGCGCGCGACGGGTGGGGCTGCGTTACAGTTCTGCCGAAAGGGGACGCCGTCGCGTCCGCGGGAGAGGCCGTCGCGAGACCGGCGGCCGGAAGAGCTTGGAGGTGAGGACATGAGGGTCGTTGTCTTCCGCATGCCTTCAGCCGACCTCCGGGTGCCCGCCTGACCGAACGTCCGACAGGGGCACCCGACTCTTCCAAAAAAGGGTGTACCCACGTTGTCTTCTCAGGATTTTCCTGTTTCCTTTCCGCTGTCCTCGATCGGCTGGAACGACTCACTCGCCGCCGAGCTCCCCGAGGGCCTGACCGCCGCGCGGGTGGCGCGGGTCGACCGAGGCGCGGCCGAGGTGCTGCACGCGGACGGCCAGCTCCAGGTTCACTACGGCGCCCGGATACGGCGGGCCGCCGCGGCCGACCCCGTCGCCCTGCCCTGTGTGGGCGACTGGGCGGCGCTCCGCGAACTGCCCGAGGGGCGCTTCGAACTGGAGGCGCTGCTGCCCCGCCGTACCGCGTTCGTGCGCGGCGGCGTCGGCAGGGTCTCCCGGGGCGGCCTGTCCGGTGACTCCCAGGGGCAGGTGCTCGCGGCCAACGTCGACGTCGTCTTCGTCGCCGAGCCCGCCCTGCACGCCACCGACACCGCCGACCTCGCCCGGATCGAGCGGCTGCTCGCGCTGGCCTGGGAGAGCGGCGCCCTGCCCGTGGTGCTCGTCACCAAGTCCGATCTCATCGGGGACGGCCTCGACTTCCTGATGCGGGAGGTGGCCACGACCGCCCCCGGGGTGGACGTGCACGCGATCTGCTCCCTCACCGGGGAGGGGGTCGACATCGTGCGCGGCTACCTGGAGGGAACGCGCACCGCCGTGGTGCTCGGTGCCTCGGGCGCGGGCAAGTCCACCCTGGTCAACGCGCTGGCCGGGACGGAGGCGATGGAGACCCAGCAGGTCAGGGCCGGCGACGGCAGGGGGCGGCACACCACGGTGCACCGCGAGCTCGTCCCGCTGCGCGACGGCGGCCTCGTCATCGACACCCCGGGCATCCGCCGCATCGGCCTGTACGACATGGGAGAGGGCGTGGACATGGTCTTCTCCGACATCGAGGAACTCGCCGAGCGGTGCCGGTTCGCCGACTGCGGGCACGACGGCGAGCCGGGATGCGCGGTGATCGCCGCCATCGAGGACGGCTCGCTCCCCGAACGGCGGCTGGAGAGCTGGAACAAACTCCAGCGCGAGGCCCTGTGGATGGCGTCCAGGAGCGACGCGCGGCTCCGTAAGGAGTTGCAGAACAAGTGGAAGATCATTCACAAGGAGATGCGCAAGCCGGGGCGTAGCCGCCCCTGAGGTTCCGGCGGTCCGGTTCCGCCGTCTCCCGGGGCGGCGGTGCTCCGGTCGCCCCGGGAGGGTCCGGCCGGCCCGTCCCAGCCCGTCCCGGCCCCTCCCCGCCTGTTCCGGCGCGTCACCGGTCCGGACCGGAATCTCCGCCCCGTTTCAGGGTGGGGATTCCGGTCCGCCGGGACGCCGTCCGTTTCAGCGGGGCGGTCACTGTCGCGTTCCCGGGGGCCCGGCAACAATTACCGAGAGTCCGGTTTTGCTTACTCAGGGTAGGCAAACCTTTAAGTGTGATCGCCGGTTCACGTGGACGCGCACTCGCCCGGCGCCGGATGGCGTCGTGGATCGCGCTTGTCGTCTGCCTGGGGCTCTGCCTGGGCTGGCATCCCGGCGATCTGGGTCTGGTGGCCGCCGAGCGGCAGTGCGTCGAGATGGTGACGGAGGATCGCCATCCCGTCGACGAGGTGCCCGCCACGCCCGGCTGTGACGACCTCGGATGCCGTCGCGCTTCGCGCGCGCGGACCGGAACGCCCACACTGTTCCGCGCTCTCACCGTGGACGAGCCCACCGGTGGGACAAAGGGTCCAGAGTGGGCCAAAGAGGATTTTCCAGTCGCGCTGCCCGCCGGGGCCTGCCGGCTGATCCTGCTGGGTGTCTCTCGCATATAGGTCCGGCTGTTCGCTCCCGAAGGCCGACACAGGACCCATATGAGAAGAGAGAGCATGCGAGAGATCAATGCCGTCGCCGAGGCATGGGACTTCCAGTGCCTGCGCTGCCTGCATGTCTGGGGGGACCTCTACGAGGCCTGCCACGCCGATGACGGGCGCCCGGTCGTGTGGCGCAGGAAGGGCATCGTCACCACGCCGCCGTGGGTGGACCAGAGCTGTCCGAGCTGCTCGGCGCCCCAGGTCAAGCCGCTGCCGTCACGCGGGTGGCGGGACACTCCGAGGATTCCGCCGCAGGGCTAAGCGGCCGTCCGAGGGGTGAACACCCGTCCCACACAACAACGTGTGATCTCGCAGGGGGATCAGCGAGATCACACGTCAGGGGGAAGCCGGGTGGAGGTACTTGCTCAGGCGACGGCACTGATGCCGGCGCTGGCGGCGCGGCGCATGCGACGGCGACGCTCGGAGGCGCGCTCGTCCTCGTTCAGACCGCCCCAGGTGCCGTACTTCTCCGGACGGGACAGCGCGTAGTCCAGGCACTCCGCGCGGACCGGGCACTGGGCGCAGATCGCCTTGGCCTTCCGCTCGCGGATGTCACGCTCAGGCTGACGCTCACCGTCAGGACCGAAGAAGAGCACGAGGTCCTCGCCCCGGCACGCGGCGTCATCCTGCCAGCCCCAGCTGGGCCGTGGCCGGGCGGTCTGCCGACGTACCTGAGACATGAGAAAACCACCTTTTAGTGAGAGGTATTTCGGGTTGATGCCGCATTGGACGTTTATGGCGTCCTTGGGTCCAACGCCTGGATTAGCCGCGATGTTCCCTCGGTCAGGTCAGGACGGGCGTGGCGTACCGCACAGGGGTGAGCCTGTCCAGTGCGACCAGCCGATAGGTAGTGATCGTGTCGGCGCAAGCCGTACCACATGGCGTTGTCAGCGTCATGGGTTCAACCACTACCCGAAAACGAACGCCACTACCGTGCACAAATGCCTCGGTGGTGGCGCCGTCCGACCTGGAGGACTCCACGGCCACTCCGCCGACCGAGAGTTCGCCCGTGTGGGCGCGGACGAAATGCTCGGCGGCTTGCAATGGCTCAGGGATGCCTGCGCGTCCCCGGTAACGGTCGAGAATGATCTCGCCGGACCGGTACGCATCGGCTGCCGCGATCGCAGCAGCCTGAGACATGCTGCCGTAGTAAAGGCCGTGTGGCAAGCACACAAGGTTGGCGGCGTATCGATCGCCGCCAACATGTGATGTTTCCCATACTCTGTCCGGCAAGGACTTTGCCAATGACCGAGCGAGGGGTAATCCAATGCGGGCGCAGCACGCGTTGCGCTTGGCATGCGTGCAGACCAGAAAAACCGGCTCAGTCACAAGTATGCAGGACTCCGGGACCACTCCGGCCAACAAACCTTCCAGGTCAAGATCGTCCGGACCTGCGACGACGCCTTCGGCGAGCCACGGCTCGGCCGCCGTCGAGTCGGCGACCATGACGTGAACGCCGCCCTCCACGGGGTTGCGGCGTCCCGGGCGGCGGATCAGCTGGGGCCGGATCCCGAGGCTCGTGGCCCGGTTGACAAGTGTGCGCACGTCTTCGGGAAGAAGACATTCGTCCAGGTGGGAGGCCCAGGGGCCGGGGTGCTCGATGAGCAGCCAGAACCGGGCGCCGACCGTGGCGCTGGCGAGAACGGGCAGGTCACCGGTATGACACCCCTCGGAGTGTGTACAGCCCTTGACTGTCATATCCGGAACGCTCCCCCGCGGTCGCACATGCCCTCTATACCAACTTAGGTAAGACTAACCTAATGATGGTGCGGGTGGGGTGCGGCGGCACGGGTGGCGTCCGGGGGAACGTGAGGGGCCCCTATGCCCTCCGGTGATCCGGTGTCAACAGAGTCGCCGAATAAAGTCGTTCCGCCGTGCCCGTGGCCGTCGCCCTGCTTCAATGGAGCGGTGTCAACAGGCTCACACCGGCAGGCAACCGCCTGCCGTCCTGAGCCGGCGCTCAGGGAGCGGCGGGTGGGTGCCGCCGCTCCGGAGTCGTCGGCCACGGCCGGGAACCGGTGTTCTCTCCTCGGGGCCGCCGGGCGCGGTCGCGGGTCGGCGCCGCCGGTCAGTGTTCCAGTGCCGCCCGTGCCGCGGGGAGGGCCGCCGCCCTGTCCTCGGCGACCAGGCCGATGCGGGTGCGGCGATCGAGCAGGTCGTCCACGTCGAGCGCTCCCTCGTGCCGCACCGCCCAGACGAGCTCCGCCCCGGTGACCCCGGTCGGCAGCGGCTCGGCCAGGCGGAGATCCTCCGCGGCCAGGGTCAGGGCCAGGGCGTGGATCGCCGCCGCCTCGTTTCCGTACCGCTCGGCCAGCCGCCTGGGCACCCCGCCAGGCCTCCCGTCTCCCGTGTTCTCTCCGCCTTCTGCGCCTTCTCCCCTTCCCGTGCCCATGCCCGTTTCCGTGCCCGCGGCCCCGACCAGGGGCAGGCGCGCCGTACGGCTCCCGCCCGCCGTCAGGCCGCGCAGCCGTACCACCAGGTCGACCGCGTCCTCGGCCATCCGCCGGTAGGTGGTCAGTTTGCCTCCGACGACGGTCACGACCCCGTCCGGGGAGACCGGCAGTACGTGCCTCCTGGACAGGTCCGCGGTGCGTCCCCGGCCGGCGCGTCCCCCGGAGGCCGTCAGCGGCCGCAGCCCGGCGTAGGTCCCGGCGACCTCCCGCCTGCCGATCCCCGCCTCCAGCACCGAGTTGAGCACGCCGAGCAGGAACGTCACGTCCTCCTCAGGGGCCGTGGGCACGTCGGGGAGCGGCCCCTCGACCGGCTCGTCGGTGAGGCCCACGTGGATCCGCCCGTCGGCCTGGGGGAGCACCAGGACGAACCGGTCGCGCTCCCCGGGGATCGGCACGTGCAGCCCGGCCGCGAGCCCCGGCAGGGTCCCCGGACGCAGCACCAGATGGGTGCCCCGCGAGGGACGCATCCGGACACCGGGGGCGAGCAGGCCGGCCCAGACGCCGGTGGCGTTGATCACGGCCCTGGCCCGGATCGCGAAGGTGTCCCCGGTGAGCTCGTCGCGGGCAAGCGCCCCGTCTCCGGTCAGCTCCAGCGCCCGGCAGCGGGTCAGGATCCTGGCCCCGTGCGAGGCGGCCGTCCTGGCCAGCGCGACCACCAGCCGCGCGTCGTCGACCAGCCGCCCGTCCCACGACAGCAGGGCACCGCGCAGGCCGCGCGGCTCCAGCGGCGGGACGAGACGCAGCGCCCGCTCCGCGGAGATCCGCGAAGGGCCGGGGAGAAGACGCCGGGGCGTGCGCGCGGCCATCCGCAGCCCGTCGCCGAGCCGGTAGCCGGTCATCACCGTCGCCGCCGCCGGCCCGGAGACCGCCGGGGTCAGCGGCAGCAGGTACGGCTGCGCCCCGGCCAGGTGCGGGGCGGTACGGCACAGCAGGATCCCGCGCTCGACCGCGCTCTCGCGCGCCACCCCGACCTGTCCCCTGGCCAGATAACGGAGGCCGCCGTGGATCATCTTCGAGCTCCACCTGGAGGTGCCGAACGCCAGGTCGTGGGCGTCGATCGCGGCCACGGACAGGCCCCGGGAGGCGGCGTCGAGCGCCGCGCCCGCGCCGGTCGCCCCCAGCCCGACGACCAGCACGTCCACCACGAGGTCGCGGACCTCGGCGAGCTCGCGCGAGCGGCGCGCCGCGTTGAGGGAGGAGCTCACGGCCTGAGATACCTCTCCAGCAGCGTGGTCAGCTCGGCGTCCAGGTCGTCCCGGGTGAGCGGGACGAGCATGGTCGGACCGGACAGCAGGAACGACTGCGCGGCCAGCATGACCGTCACGGCCAGCCTCGCCGGGTCGCCCCGCCGTACGGTGCCCAGGTCCTGCCCCCGCGTGACGGCCGCCTCGACGAGCGAGAGCATGGCCTCGTGGCCGGCGCCCCTGCGGTTCAGCAGGTACGGCAGGAGCAGCTCGGGGTCCACCTCGACGATCTTGCGCCAGAGGGGGTGGTCGCGCAGCGCCCGCACCGTCGCCACCGCCGCGGTGACCGGGTCCTCGGTGGCGAACCGGCCGGCGACGAGCACCCACTCGCGGGTCATCAGGTCGGCGACGAGACCGTGCACGTCGGGCCAGCGGCGGTAGAGCGTCATCCGGGACAGCCCGGCCCTGCGGGCCACCTCGGTGAGAGTGGTCCGCCTGACCCCGATCGCGAGCACCACTTCGCGGGCCGCGTCGAGGACCGGATCGGGGAGCGGGACGTGGCCCGAATCGGGGCGTGGATCGGGGCCCGGATCGGGGCGCGGGTCGGGGCGTGGATCGGGGCCCGGGTCCCCGGGGTCCGGGATCACATTGTGACGAATGGACGTCATATGTCACAGTGTAGAGGTGGAAACTCCGACGAGCGCCGCGGAACCGATGCTCTGGTCCGGCTGGGGCGATCCCGCCAAGGCGTCCGAACTGCCCGAGCCGATCCGCGCGCTGCTGCGGGACCTGCTGGGCGTGCGCGCGCCCGAGACGCGGGCGGTGGGCATCGAGGAGGTGCGGCTGCCCGCGGTGACGCTGCCGCCGCCCGTCCTCGGCGAACTGCGCGCCGCCGTCGGCGCCGATCACGTGCGCTGCGACGACGACGCCCGCGTCCGGCACACCCGGGGAAAGTCCACCCCCGACCTGATGCGCATGCGCGCCGGCGACGGCTCGGAGGCGCCCGACGCCGTGGTGCTGCCGGGCTCGCACGCCGACGTGCTGGAGGTGCTGCGGATCTGCGCCGCCCACCGGGTCGCGGTGGTCCCCTTCGGCGGGGGCACCTCGGTGGTCGGCGGCCTGACGGCGGACCGGCGTGGCTTCGCCGGGGTCGTCGCGCTGGATCTGGGCAGGCTCGACCGGCTCGTCTCCGTGGACGCCGAGTCGATGACGGCCGAGATGGAGCCGGGACTGCGCGCGCCGCGGGCCGAGCGGCTCCTGGCCCGGCACGGCTTCACCCTGGGGCACTTCCCCCAGTCGTTCGAATACGCCACGCTGGGCGGTTTCGCCGCCGCCAGGTCCAGCGGCCAGGCCTCCGCGGGCTACGGAAGGTTCGACGACATGGTGGTCGGCATGACCGTGGCCACCCCGCGCGGCACCCTCGACCTCGGCCGCGCGCCCAAGTCCGCCGCGGGCCCCGACCTGCGGCAGGTGATCCTCGGCTCCGAGGGGGCCTTCGGGGTGATCACCTCGCTCCGCCTCCGTGTCCGGCGGGCCCCCGCCGAGCGCGCGTACGAGGGGTGGCGGTTCGAGTCGTTCCAGGCGGGTTCGGCCGCGCTGCGGCGGCTGGCGCAGGAGGGCCCGCTGCCCACCGTGCTGCGGCTGTCCGACGAGACCGAGACGATGGTCGGCCTGGCCAGGCCGGGGGAGATCGGTGCCCTGGCCTCCGGCGCGGGCTGCCTGGCGATCGTGGGCTACGAGGACACGGGGGAGAGCGGCCCGGCCGGGGCGGGGGAGGACGGGGCCGGAGGGACCACGACGGGGACGGGCGGCGGGATCGCCTCGCTGCGGGAGCGCGTCGCGGCCGTGCTGTCCGGGGCCGGCGGCGTCTGTCTCGGCCCGGAACCCGGCGAGTCCTGGGCGCGCGGCCGTTACTCGGCCCCCTACCTGCGTGACTCCCTGCTCGCCGCGGGCGCGACCGTGGAGACGCTGGAGACGGCGGGGTTCTGGTCCGGCCTGCCCCGGCTCTACGACGCCGTACGGCTGTCGCTGCACGCCTCGCTCGGCTCGCCGCTGGTGATGTGCCACGTCTCCCACGTGTACGGCACCGGCGCCTCCCTCTACTTCACGGTCGTCACGGCCCGGAGCGGCGATCCCGTCGCCCAGTGGGAGACGGCCAAGAGGGCGGTCAGCGACGCGATCGTGGCGGCGGGCGGCACGATCTCGCACCATCACGGCGTAGGCCGCGATCATCGCGAGGCCTACGCGGCCGAGATCGGCGAGCTGGGTGTGGAGATCCTGCGCGGGATCAAGGGGCGGCTCGACCCGGAGGGGATCCTCAACCCCGGCGTGCTGATCCCGCCCCTTTGAGATCTACAACGTAAAGGCGTGGGGGCGGGGCGTCCGGAGGCGTCGCACGCGGCGGATCGGATGCCCGTTCGGATGACTTCCGGCAGGGCGGGATCGCGCCATCCGGGCAGGGGTATTCCTCGTGAAACGGGTGCGTCTATCTAAGATCACCGCCAAAATACGAGCATGGTGGATGTCGGGCAGGCCGCGAAGCGTGGGCGTGAGATCTCCTCCCGGATCTCGGAGGAGGGGGCCGGCTGGGTCTGCGCCCGGCCCGGCAGGTTCCGGCAGCTGGTGCCCAGCAAGGAGACCTTCACCTGGCTCAGCCCGCGCACCCTGTGGAGGTCGAGGAACGAGATCCTCTCCGGCCTGTTCGGTGACCCGTCGGGCCAGGTCAGGGCGCGCTGGGTGGCCTCCCAGCGGGACCGGGGCGTCGATCCCTCCTTCCGCGTCCCGATGGACGTCGGCCCCGAGTTCTCCTTCCTCGTCCTGGGCGACACGGGGGAGGGTGACGCCTCGCAGTACGCCGTGGTCCCCGGCATGCTCAAGATCGGCGAGGACACGGCTTTCGCGATCATCGCCAGCGACGTGATCTATCCGGCGGGGGCCGGCAACGAGTACGACAACAAGTTCTTCCGCCCCTACGCCGGCTACCGGGCGCCGATCTACGCGGTTCCCGGCAACCACGACTGGTACGACGGGCTCGGCGGCTTCATGCGGGTCTTCTGCGAGGCTCCCGCGCTGAAGGCCGAGCGCGAGGGGGTCAGGCTGTCGCCCGCCGGGCTGCGCGGGTTGCTGTGGCGCGAACCGGAGGAGATCGACGAGGCCCGCCTGGCCAGGGCGCGCGAGCGCAGGGCCCTGCCCGAGCAGCGGGCCGCGCAGCCGGGGCCCTACTGGGCGATGGAGACGCCCGGGCTGCTCATCGTCGGCGTCGACACCGGGATCCACGGCGATCTGGACCGGGAGCAGACGCGGTGGCTGCGCGAGGTCTCCCGGGACCCCCGGCCCAAGATGCTGATCACCGGCAAGCCGATCTACGTTCGCAACGAGTACAAGCCGTCCAGGCTCGAAGGCGGCGGCACGATCGACGACATCGTCGTCGACCCCGCGCACAACTACGTCGCCGCGATAGGCGGCGACGTGCACAACTACCAGCGTTTCCCGGTCAGGGCGGGCGGGCGGACGATCCAGTATCTCGTGGCCGGCGGCTCGGGGGCCTTCATGCACGCCACCCACACCACCCCCAGGATCACGGTCGGCGGCGTCCACGAGGACGACTACCGGTGCTATCCCCTCCGGGGCGACTCGCTGTCGTTCTACAGCAAGCTCTACAGCGAGCGGCTGCGGATGCGCTGGCTCTACCTCACCCCCCGGGAGGGGGTGGCGCTGATGTCGAAGCAGATCGGCAACACCCCGCCCAGGGACATCCCGGACGTCCCCATCACCGCGCGGATGCGGTGGGCCGCGCGGATCCTCGGCGGCTGGCCGATGCCGTTCCGGCTGCCGGTCGGCAGGGTCTTCCACCGCTACCTGTCCGAGCTGTCCGACTGGGACACCCCGCCGTTCTTCAAGAGCTTCCTGCACGTCTCCGTGACACCCGCCAGCCTGAGGATCCGCTGCTTCGCGGCCACCGGCTGCCTGACGCAGGAGATCGAACCCCCGCTCGAGGACGAGGTAGAGATCCCGCTCGTCTGAGCGGAACTGTCGGTCCGGCGTGACAGGCTGGACGGATGAACGTGGCAGTCGCCGCCGGGCCGGGCGCCTCGGGGGTCCTGCGTCCCGACGGGCAGGAGGCCGGGGCCGTCGCCGACCTGGCGGCGGCCGTGCGGGAGTTCGAGGCCGGGCCGGAGCGGGCGCGGCCCCGATGGATCTGGGCCGACACCCGGGAGGTCTACCCCGCGCTGCTGCGCGCCGGGGTCCGGGTGGCCCGCTGCCACGACCTCGCCCTGACCGAGGGCCTGCTGCTGGGCTACGAGGGGCGGCACGGCGAGCCCCGCTCCGCGCGCGCCGCCCACGCCCGGCTGCACGGTCTGGCGGTGCCCGACGACCACCACGAGCCGCAGGCGCGACAGGCCACGCTGTTCGAGGAGGAGCCGCCCCCGCCCGACGCCGGGCCGGCCGCCGAGGTCCACGCCGACCAGCTCCGGCGGATCGAGGCCGTCGCAGATCCCCGGCGGTTCCGGCTGCTGGTCGCCGCAGAGTCGGCGGGGGCGCTGGCCGCGGCGGAGATGGGGCACGAGGGCATGCCCTGGCGGCGGGACGTGCACGACGAGCTGCTGACCGGACTGCTCGGCCCGCGGCCCGTGCACGGCATGCGCCCGGCCAGGCTGCAGGCCCTGGCCGACCAGGTCTCCGAGGCCTTCGGCGCCCCGTTCAACCCCGACTCCCCGCAGCAGATCGTCAAGGCGTTCAAGGCGGCGGGGGTGCCCGTCGCCTCGACCCGGGCCCACGAGATCAAGAACATCGACCATCCCGGCGTCGCGCCCCTGCTGGCCTACAAGGAGCTGGCCAGGATCCACAGTTTCCACGGCTGGGCCTGGGCCGACCAGTGGGTGCGCGACGATCGCTTCCGTCCCGAGTACGTGGTGGGCGGGGTGGTCTCGGGGCGCTGGGCCACCAGCGGCGGCGGCGCGCTGCAGATCCCCAAGGTGATGCGCAGGGTCGTGGTGGCCGACGAGGGCTGGACGCTGGTCGTGGCCGACGCCGCCCAGCTGGAGCCCCGGGTGCTGGCCGCGATGGCGGACGACGGAGGCCTGGCCCGGGCCGCCGGGCAGATCGACCTCTACCAGGCGCTGGCCCAGGCGTTCGGCGGTGAGCGAGAGCACGCCAAGATCGCCATGCTGTCGGCGATGTACGGCGGGACCAGCGGAGACGCGCCCAAGCTGCTGGCCGTGATGCGCCAGCGCTTCCCCAGGGCCTATCAGTTCGTCGAGGACGCCGCCCGGGCAGGGGAGGAGGGCAGGCTGGTGCGGTCGTGGCTGGGCCGTACCTCTCCGCCGCCCTCGGAGCGCTGGCGGGAGCTGGTCTCGGGACCGGAGGGCGGCAGGGCTGCCCGTGACCGGGGGCGTTTCACCCGCAACTTCGTGGTGCAGGCGACGGCCGCGGAGTGGGCGCTCACGCTCATGGCGGTGCTGCGCGGGCTGCTGCCCGCCCCGGCCGCGCTGGTGTTCTTCCAGCACGACGAGGTGATGGTGCACTGCCCGCTGGAGCTGGCGGACGAGGTGGTCGCGGCGGTCGGCAGGGCCGCCGACGAGGCGACCCGGCTGCTGTTCGGCCCGACGCCGGTGCGTTTCCCGATGCAGGCCGTGGCGGTGCGCTGTTACGCCGATGCCAAGTGAGCCGCCCCGTCACGCGCGCCTGAGCGCCAGCCAGGCTCCGGTGACCGTCACCATGACCGCGACGGCGGTGCCGAGCACGCCGTAGGAGAGCGCGCCGACGATGACTCCGGCGACCACCGTGCCCGCCGCGCCGCAGACGTTCATCAGCAGGTCGGACAGACCCTGTACGGCGGGCCGGTGCTCCAGCCCCACGGCCTCGCTGAGCATCGCGGATCCGGCGATCAGGCCGCAGGACCAGCCCGCGCCGAGCAACGCCAGCCCCGCCGTCACCCGCGCGACGTCCTGCGTGCCCGCTCCGCCCGCCAGGACGGCGGCCGCCAGCAGCAGCCCCATGCCGAGCACGAGCACCCGGACCCGGCCGATCCGGTCGGCCAGCCAGCCGACCACCGGGGACAGGATGTACATGCCCGCGATGTGCAGGCTGATCACGATGCCGATGACCGTGTAGGTCGCGCCGCCGTGGTTGAGGTGCACCGGCGTCATGGACATGATCGACACCATCGCCGTGTGGCTGACCGCGATGGCGGCGAGCGCCCGTGAGGCCGCCGGCGCTTCGCGCAGGGCGTGCCACGCGGTGCGCAGCGTGCCCTTGCGCCCGCCGGCCGCCTTCTCGGGGGCGGCGGCCGGGGGGACGCCCTGGGCGGAGCCGGCGACAGAGCGGGCCACCAGCAGGGGGTCGGGGCGCAGGCCCGTCGCGATGACGGCCAGCGCTGTGAGGAAGGCCAGCAGGGCGAGCACGAACGGGCCGGCGCCAGGGGCCAGGCCGAGCAGGCGGCCGAGACGCTCGGCGGGTTCGGCGAGGTTGGGGCCGGCGACCGAGCCGATCGTCGAGGCCCACACCACCCACGACAGGTGCCGGGCGGAGTGGCCCGGAGGGGACAGGTCGGTCGCGGAGTAGCGGGAGGCCAGGTTTCCCGCGCCGGCGCCGCCGAACAGCACCAGTCCGGCGAGCAGCAGCGGCCACGACCGCACGGTGATCGCGGTCACCGCGACCAGGCAGCCGAGCAGGGCGCATCCGTAGGCCAGGGTCAGCCCGGCCCTGCGCCCGCCCCGGCCGGAGGTTCTCGCGGTCGGCAGCGCCATCAGCGCGGCGCCGAGCACGGTCGCGGTTCCGGCCAGCCCGCTGATCGCGACGGAGCCGGACAGCTGGGCGACCACCAGTGAACTGAGGGCGAATCCGACGGCGGTGCCGATCCCGCCGGCGATCTGCGCGGTGGACAGCACGGCGAGCACCCGCCGTTGAAGTTTGGCTATTTCCCCTGTTTTTTCATGGGAAATGGTGGAATTTGAGGGGATTGCGGTCACAGGCGAATTTTGTCATCGCTTGTGGCTTTATGTGAGGTCAGGTGCCGACAGAAGTCATTCGACCGGTAAGAAGGTATTGAAAAAGGTCTGCAGCAACTCGGCGCTCTTCTCCCACTCCAGGTCCTGCGCCCGGAACGCGATCAGGTAGGCGCTGCGGCCGTCGACCGCGACGTAACGGGTCAGCCCGTGCATGGGAACGCCCGTCGGCTGGACGTAGGTGTACTCCCAGTCGGCGGCCCGCCACGGGCCGAACCGCACGGGGGTCACGCCTATCTCGGTGTACTCGTCCAGACCGTCCCTGCCGGCCTGGCCGAGCGCGGTCACCGGGTCGGCGACCGGGGTCTCGGTGACGAGGATGCTCTGCCCGCTGTTCTTCGGCCCGGAGAACGTCACGGCCGTGCCGTCACCCGTCCGCACCGTCCAGCCCTTGGGCAGCGCGCCGGAGACGTGCCCGCCGCTGAGCGTCCGGTAGCCGTCCGGGACCTCACCGCGTGAGGGCGAGGGCATGGGTGAGGCCGGACCGGTGGGCGTGGAGCCGGCGGGGGAGGAGGCCGCCGAGACCCCCGGAGCGCCGGAGGGCCACAGCGCGAGGAGCACGGCCGCCACCACGGCCAGCAGGGCGGCCACGCAGACCAGGAGCAGGAGCGGGGTGGGGCGGCCGTCACGCGTCCAGCGCCCGTCGCCGCCCGCCCTGCGGCGCGAGCTTCTGCGGCTGCCCGCCCGGCCCGTCCTCGCCGGGGCTCCGGAGGAGGGCCCGGAGCCCCGCGCCGCGTCGTGTCCGGCTCGCGGGGCGCCGTCGTCCGGCACCGCCCCGGCGAAACCGGGGGCACCGGGAGCGCCGAGGGAGGCCGGTGGCTCGTTCCACGACGCGCCGACGACGCCCGCCGTCGCGGTGACGCCGGGAGGGCCGGAGGGTTCTCCGGGCCATTCGGGGGACTGCCGCCCGAGCTCGGCGGCCGGGCTGCGCAGCGCCTCGTAGCCGCGCCGGTGGCCGCCTCGCGCGCCGGGGGAGCCGTCCGCCGCGGGCGCCGTGTCCACACCGGACCGTCGCCGCGCGGCCGGGTCCGTCCGCTGCGGGCCGGAGGAGCCCGGCGCGTCGTAGGGCACCCGTACGGGTCCCGAGGGGGTCTCGATGATCCGCGAGGGCGTCGGTCCCAGCGGATCCGGAGGCGCGAGGAGGTCCGCCGGCACGAGATCGCCGGGAACCGTCGCCGGGGGGAGGACCCGCGCGGCGCCCGCCCGGCTCGAACTGGCCGAGCCGTGGCTGCGCAGCACCCGGTCCAGCAGATCCGACACCTGCGCCGCGCTCATCCGGTCGGCCGGGTTCCTGCGGAGCAGGCCCTCGATGACGGCGATCAGCGCTCCGGCCCGCTGCGGCCGGTTGGGCTCCTGGGTGAGGATCGCGCCGAGCACGGCCACCGTGTCCGGCCCCTCGTACGGCGGCCGCCCCTCCACCGCCGCGTACAGCGTCGCGCCGAAGGACCACAGGTCGGCGGCGTACGTGATCGGCTGCCCGGCCAGCCGCTCCGGCGGGATGTAGGCGGGCGAGCCCAGCAGCAGGCCGGTCTGGGTGATCGAGACGTCACCCTCTATCGCGGCGATGCCGAAGTCGGTGAGCACCACCCGGTCCGAGGTGAGCAGCACGTTGCCCGGCTTGACGTCGCGGTGCAGCACCCCGGCGGCGTGCGCGTGGCACAGCGCGTCGAGCATCCGGACGCCGATCTCGGCGGCCTCCACGACCGGCAGCGGCCCGTTGCGCCGTACGGCCTGCTCCAGGGACCAGGCGCGGACCAGCTCCATCACGATCCAGGGACGGCCGTCCTCCTCGACGACGTCGTGGACGGTGATGATGCCCGGGTGGCTGAGCCGCGCCGCGGAACGGGCCTCGCGCATCATGCGCCGGTGCGCCGCCCGGGTCCCCTCGTCGTCGAGCCCCGGCGGGAGGATCAACTCCTTGACCGCGACGTCACGGTCGAGCAGGACGTCGTGGGCGTGCCACACCATGCCCATGCCGCCCCGGCCGACCGGCGAGATCAGGCGGTAACGCCTGCCGACCAGCCTGCTCTGCTCCTGCGACCCGGTCGTGCCGATGGTCCCGCCCTCCGAACCCGTGGGGAGTGTGCCGAGCAAGCGATCGGTCATCACTCCCCGTCCCGATACCAACCTTATGCGCAAGGCTGGACACCATATCGGGACTGCGTCGGGCAACGGAAGTTCAGGGGGCGCCGGAGTGGGGCCCGGAGTGGGGTGCCGCCTCGGCGAGCGCGGACAGGGCGGCGGTGAACGCGGACGCGGGCGGGCTCACCAGGCCCGCGCCGACCTGTCCGGTGCCCGCGACCCGGCCGGCGATGCCGGTGTTGACGGTCGGCAGCAGGCCCGTCCTGGCGACCAGCGTCACATCGACGCCGACGGGGGTGCCCCGGAAACCGAGGCCGGGAATCTGGTAGGCGGGGTGCTCGGTGAGGGTGATCTCGTACATGGCGCGGGTGGCCGCCGTGGCCGCCGACACGTCGCCGCCGACGAACCGGACGATCGCCGGGGCCGCCGCCATCGCGAAACCGCCCAGGCCCGCCGTCTCCGTGATCGTGGAGTCGCCGATGTCGGGGTTGGCGTCGGCCGGGCCGTACGCGCCGAGATAGAGGCCGTCCGGCACCCCCGCGGGGCCGGTGAACCAGCGGTCGCCGAGACCGGAGACCTGCACGCCGAAGTCCGTGCCGTTGCGGGCCATCGCGACGACCATCGTCGAGCCGGGGACGTCCCTGGCCGCGTCCGCGCTCACCTTGCACGCCGCCATGCCCGCGTTGAGGAAGAAGTGGTCGTTGCCGTTGACGAAGCGCAGCACCTCGGCCGCGTGGGCGGGGGAGGCGTCCACGATCCCCGGGGCCAGTTCCCGCACCAGCAGCGAGGTCGCGGCGCGGTTGCGGTTGTGCAGCTCGTCGCCCATCTGCAGGGCCTGCGCGATCAGCGCCCTGAGGTCCAGCGGCCCGGTCCGCTCCAGGGCATCCCGCAGCACCGGGCCGAGCACCTCGTCCATCCAGTGCAGCCGCCGCAGCACCTCGGGGCCGTAGGCGCCGTAGCGCAGCACCTTGCCCAGCCCCTCGTTGAGCGAGCAGTAGGCGGTGCCGCCGTGCTCGGCGTCACGCACCTCGAACATCCACATCGACGGGCTGACCACGCCGGCCATCGGCCCGACCGTCCGGCGGCCGTGGCAGGGTTCGAGGCGGGCCCGCCCCCCGGCGAGCAGTCGCTCGGCCTCCTCGGCGTCGGAGGCCAGCCCCTCGAACAGCACCGCCCCGATGAGCGCGCCCCGCATCGGGCCCGAGGCACGCTCCCAGCCGATCGGCGGCCCGGCGTGCAGGAACGAACCGACCGGCAGGTCCAGGGCCTCACCGGCCCGCCGCACCCCGACGAGCCGGGGCCTGGCGGACACCAGGCGGCCGACGGCCCTGTCGTTGGCGGCGGCCCTGCGCGGATCGGCCAGCACCCGCGCCAGATCGTCCGCGGTGCCGGGCATCGGCGGACGCCAGTCGACCCCGGTCCTGGGCACGGCCTGCGCGTCCAGCGCCTCGCCGAGCACCTCGGCCCCCACCGTGATCACCCGGGGTTCCCCGGAGAGCATGGGCAGCGTCATCGGTCCCTCCCGGAGCATCGGTTCCTCCCGGGGAGTCGGTTCCCGCCGGGAGAGGGGCGGCACCCGGCCGCCGGAGGGCGGGGAGTCCCCCGGGCGCCGGTACGGCGTGACCGCCGGGTCATCGGGCACCCGCCAGGACGCCGGCCGCGTGCCCCGCCGCCCGGGCGTTCGAGGAGAAGACCGCCGCCCCCGCCGCCCGCAGCGCCTCGGCCTGGGCCTCCAGCCCCTGGGGGTCGCCCGCCGAGCCGACCAGCGCGACCACCACCCGCACGCCCCTGGCGACGGCCGCGGCGATCGCGGGGGCGAGCCCGGCCGCCGGGTCGGGATCGGCGGCGTGCCCGAGGACCACGTCGAGCAGTGCGACGTCGCCGGACGGCACCCGCGCCACGGCCTCCAGCCTGAGGGAGGAATCGATCATCGGGTGGGCCCTGCCCCGGGTGTAGGCGTCGTCGCCGAAGTCGACGAACTCCCCGGTCCCGGCGACCAGCCGGGCCTCGGCGCACAGCGTTCCCCCGGAGTAGACGCCCCACAGCCTCCCGCCCCGGAGGGCTCCGGGGGACGCCTCCCCGCCGTCCGCACCGGTCGTGCCGTCCGCCGTGCTGTCCACCGTGCCGTCCGCCGTGCTGTCCACCGTGCCGTCCGCCGTGCTGTCCACCGTGCCGTCCGCCGTGCCGTCCGCGGGCCACGAGCGCCAGGCGGGGACCGGGACGCCGAGCACGCGCAGGACGGTCTCGGTCGCGGTGGTCAGGTCGTCGCGCCCCGGGCCCAGCAACGCGGTCACCACCGGGGTCGCGAGCTCTCCGACGGCCCGCCGTACGGTGTCCTCGACCTCGGGGGCGGGGGGCTTGGAGATCAGGACGATCAGCTCGGTCGCGGGGTCGGCGTCCAGCGCCCGCAGGGCGCGGAGCGTGGACAGCCCGCCGACGTCCGCCGACAGGTCCCTGCCGCCCACGCCCAGCACGTGGCTGACCCCCACGCCCGCCAGATCCAGCAGGCAGGTCACCTGCTGGGCGCCGGTCCCCGACGCGGCCACGACCCCGACCGGGCCGGGGCGCAGCACGTTCGAGAAGCCGAGGCCCGCGCCGCCGATCACGGCGGTGCCGCAGTCGGGCCCCATGACCAGCACGCCCAGCTCCCCGGCGCGCCTTTTGAGCAGCACCTCCTGCTCGACGGGGACGTTGTCACTGAAGATCATCACCGACAGTCCGGCCTCGATCGCGTCCATCGCCTCGGCGAACGCGTACGGCCCCGGCACCGAGACGAGGGCCAGCGCGGCGGCGGCGCCGGTCCCGTGGCGGGCGGCGGCGCGCACCGTGCGCGGCGGGGACCCGGCGGCCGCGCCCGCCGCCCCGCCGCTCGTCCGCACGGCCAGCCCCGCCAGCAGCCGCTCCAGCTCCGCGGCCGCCTCCTCCAGCTCGGCGGGCCCGCTACCGCGCAGCGCGATCAACAGGTCGCCCTGTCCCGCCCCGGGGAGCTCGAAGCCCAGCTCGGCGGCGATGCCCCGGTTGAGGTCGGTGGCCATCGCCACCACCGCGACCTCGACGCCGGGCAGCCCGGTGACCGCCTGGCTGACCCGCATCAGGCTGACGGAGTCGTGGTAGACCCCGGCGCGCACCCTGACCAGATCGGCGCTCACCGTTCCCGGCTCCCCAGCTCGACGACGGCGGCCAGACCGGCGCGCACCCCCCAGGCCAGGTCGGCCCCCGAGGTGTGGCCGACCTGGAGCAGCCGGTGCAGCGCGGGCTCGGGCGACTGCCGCCCGGTCAGGCTCCGCAGTACGGCCAGTACCTCGCCGCTGGCCTCGCCCCTGGCGGCGCAGTGCAGCAGTGTCGCGGAGATGGGCGTGGTCCTGCACCGGGCGTCGAAGGTCACCGCGGCCGCCAGCCAGTCGGCCAGCCAGACGGCCCGGCCCGCACCCGCCGCCGTGCCGAGATGACGCAGCGCGAGCAGCAGCCCGGAGAGCATGTCGTCGCCGCTGGGCGTGAGGCCGGGTCCCAGGCCGACGAGCTGCTCGGCGGCCGTGACGCCCAGCAGCAGCGAGCCCCGCGCGCATCCCTCGGCGAGCAACTCGGCGGCGGCGTTCCCCTCCAGCCCCGGGCGCCTGGGCGAGCGGCCGCACAGCTCGGTCATCACGGGCAGCCAGGAGGCCAGCCGCGCCGGATCCACCCGCCCGAGCGGCGGGGCCGGGTCCCACCAGCGGTGTGCCCGCAGCCCGAGACCGCCGATCTCGATGGCGCCGTCGCCGACGCAGGCCTCGTCCCCGACGGAGACCTTCGGCATCGGGTCGTTGATCACCATCGCGTTGGGCAGCCGGACGGCGTCGCCGGTCACCACCGCGATCACCTGAGGTTCGAGCTCGGTGCGGATCTCCAGGTAGATCCCGACGGGGAAGGCGGCCAGCACCCGCGCGGGACGGCGGGGCGACTCCAGCACCCGGCGCAGGGCCGTGCTGGCGGCGCCGGTCGAGTGCGCCCGCACGTGCTCGCGACGGTCCCCCTGCCCCGCCCCTCCCGCCTGGACCCGCCGGGCCCTCGGGCGCGTTCCAACGGTCATGAGACCCCCCTCGCCGGCGCAGCCGCCGGTCCTGTCACAGTCATCGCCGCCGACGCCGTCGACGGCCCCGCCGCCGAGGCCGTCACCGGCGCTCCGCCCGTGTCGTTCCCGCAGGTGCGGCCACCGTGCTCGCTCACGGGCGCCCCCAATCCACTGAGCCGACCGTAGAACGCCCGCCGATCCTCTCCGTACGGAGAAAGATGCCAACAGTCAGCCCAAAGGTTGGCTCTTCCTGACAGACGCTCCGATCGGTCACAATCACTTCATGGAACCTCCCGTACGTCTGGCGAGCACCGGCACCATCACACACGGCGTCGCCGTCGGGGAGGTCCTCGGCGTCTCGACGCTGACCGGAGCCCGGCTGATCGCGGGAGGGCGCGGTCTCGGCCGGATCGTGCAGCGGCTCAACGTGATGGAGGTCCCCGACATCCTGGCCTGGGTGAAACCGCACGAACTGCTGCTCACCACCGGCTACCCGCTGCGCAACACCCCCCAGTCGCTCGACCGGCTCGTCACCGACCTGAACGACCGCGGGCTGGCCGCGCTGGCCATCAAACTCGGCCGCTACCTGGAGCGGCTGCCCGACGAGATGGTCGAGCAGGCCGACCGCCTCGGCTTCCCGCTGATCCAGCTTCCCGACGACGTCGGCTTCGACGACATCCTCAACCAGGTCCTCACCGACATCCTCAACCGGCAGGCCGCCGTGCTGGCCAGGGCGGAGGAGGCGCACCGGGCGCTGGTCCAGGTCGTGCTCGCGGGGGGCGGGCTGCGGGAGGTGACCGCCGAGGTCGCCGGGCTGCTCGGGGCGGCCGTCGCCGTGCTGGACGGCGCCGGGCAGGTGCTGGCCGCGGCCGGACCGGCCGAGCAGGTCGCCGAGCTGCGCGCCACCCCCGACGGCCGTCACACCTCGGTCCCCGTCGTCGCGGGCGGCCACCACCACGGCCGGATCGTCGCCTGCACGCCCGCCGGGGCGACCGGCGACAGCGACATCGGCATCTTGGAACGTGCCGCCACGGTCGCCGCGCTCGTGGTCACCCGGCAGGAGGCGGTCAACGCGGTCGAGAGCAAGTACCGCGCCGACTTCCTGCGGGACGTGCTCACCGGCCGGGCGGGCGGCTCCGAGCGGGTCGCCGCCCGAGCCAGGGCCTTCGGCTGGGACCTGGAACGTCCCCTGACCGTGCTCGTGGCCGAGCTCGACCCGGAGGGCGACGAGCGCGTCGCCCAGGACCGGCTGGTCACCTGCTGGACCAGCGCGATGCGGCGCCACGACCGGCGCGGCGCGGTCGCGGGCTTCTCCCACGAGGTCGTCACCGTCGTGGACGCCACCGTCGACACCGGCCGCCTGGCCAAGGACGCCGTCGCGGCCTTCGCCGAATGCCTGCCCGCGACCTTCTCCACCGGCGCCAGCCGTACCGCCGTCGGGGCCGAGGCGCTGCCCGAGGCGTACGGCCAGGCCCTGAAGGCGGCCCGGGTCGGCCGTCAGCTCCACGGCCCCGGCGCGGTCGCCCACTTCGACCAGCTGGGCGTCTACCGGCTGCTCTCCCTGGTCAACGACACCGCCGAGCTGCACGCCTTCGTCCGCGAGACCCTCGGCCCGCTCGCCTCCGACGCCGACGTCGAGAACGGCGACCTGCGCCGCACGCTGCAGGTGCTGCTGGAGACCAACCTCAACGTCGCCGAGACGGCCAGGAGGCTGCACTTCCACTACAACACGCTGCGCTACCGGATCGGCAAGCTGGAGCGGATGCTGGGCAACTTCACCGAGGACGCCCACCTGCGGCTGAACCTCACCCTCGCGCTGCACGTCCTGCGGATGCGCGGCATCTAGACTCTCGACCGTGAACGAGACCTTTGAGCTGGAAACCGACTACATCCCGCTGTGCGACCTGCTGAAGTACTGCGCCGTCACCGACACCGGAGGCCAGGCCAAGCACTTCATCGCCGAGGGCAACGTCACGGTCGACGGCCGGGTCGAGCTCCGCAAGACCTGCAAGATCCGCGCGGGCCAGGTCGTGGCCGGGGACGGCTTCGAGATCCACGTGGTCGCCCCCGGCGGCTGACCGTCACACCTGGAGCGGCCGGGAGGCGAGGTCGCCGAGCCCGCCCCGTCCCGAGGGCGCCACGGGCCTCAGCGCGGAGGTGCCCGGTCCCGAGGGCGCCACGGGCCTTCGCGCGGAGCCGTCCGGTCCGGAAGGCGTCGTGGCGTGGAGCGCGGAGGCGCCCGGTCCCGAGGGCGCCGTGACCCTGGCCGCGGAGGTGCCGAGCCCGGAGAGCCGGAACGGCGGGCCCGCGGGCGTCTCCGGGATTCGGTGGTGGCGCCTGAGCTCGGCCTCGGTGTAGCGCGCGCACCTGCGGTGCCACTCCAGGATCCCCGCCATCCAGTCCTTGAGGCCGTCGGCGTGGCGGGTGAGGATCTCCCGGACCCGGTCGTCGAGGTCGAGGTCGTCGAACAGCGCGGGCAGGTCGACGCCCGCGAGGTGCTCGAACTGCCGCATCCGCGCCGTCATCAGCTCGGCCACGACGTCCCTGGCCCGCGTCCGGTCCACGTCCAGGAAGTTCTCCACCACCAGGACGATGTTGTGGAGCTCGCCCTCGAACTGGATCTCCTTCTGGTAGGAGAACAGGTCGTTGGTGAAGCAGGCGTAGTCCTGGGCCGCGGTGTCCAGCTCGCGCATGACCCGGGTCCGGTGGATCTCCTCGGGCACCGTGTCCCAGTGCGCGAGCTTGGCCAGGCTCATCGTCATGTCCGACCCGAACGTCCTGCGGCGCATCTCGACGTAGTCGACCGGGTCGGGGACACGGTTCTGAGCCTGGTTGGCCAGCTCCCACAGCCAGCTGGAGGTCATCTCCTCGACCGACAGGCGGAGCAGGCGCCTGGCGGAGACCTCCATCGGCCCCGCGGTGCGCCGCCACAGGTCCGCCAGGCCCCGCTCGACCGGGTTCGCGGGCTCCGGGGTCGCCCCGGCGTCCAGCGGCATGAACGCCTTCAGCCGTTCGTCGCACAGCTTCGCCGCCACCAGGTCGCGGGTCGTCCCGAACACCACGGGGAAGTAGTCGTCGCCGTAGGTCCCCCAGGCCAGCCAGTCGGCGGACAGGCAGACCTGCTCCAGGCTCCCGTCGGCGTGGATCATCGAGGCGCAGTGCGCGAGGTCGAAGACGTGGAAGCGCCGCTCGTCCCACACCCCGCCCGCCTCGACCCCGGGCACCGAGTCGAACAGGCCCATCCGCCGCGCCCAGCCGGCCGAGTGGCTCCGCACGGCCTCCAGGTGGGGGCTGAGGCGGGCCCGGTAAGGCATGTGGAAGTCGGGCAGCGGCAGGTGGCCCACCGCCTCGAACGGCGTGTGGGACTGCTGCCGGGTCCTGCGCCGCACGCCCGGCCTCGTCGAGGCCGACAGCGACCGGATCGCGGAGGTGCCCAGGCCGGTCGGGCTCCTCGGCACGCTCCAGGAGTTCGCGGTGGCGCCCTCGTTCATGTAACGGCTCGACCTGGCGTGCCACTCGTGCCCGCCGGACTGCCAGTCCTGCAGGCCCTTGACGTAGAGGCCGACCCCGGCCTGCTCGTGCGCGGGCACGGCGTGCTCGGCCAGCAGGGCCGGGACCTCGGTCAGCGCGGTGTTCTCGAACTGCTCCAGCCGGGAGGTCAGCAGGTTGTTGACGAGCTCGGCCGCCTCCTGCGTCGGGCAGTCGAAGAACCGCTCGAAGACCAGCACCGCGTTGGAGTTCTCCCCCTCCTCCTGGACCTCGCGCTGGTAGGAGAACAGGTCGTTGCGCAGGTGCACGGCGTCGGAGAAGGTGTCCGACAGCACCCGCATCGGCCGCGTCCCGGCGAGCCCGTCGGGGATCTCCGCGCCGACGGCGTACTCGACGAGGTTCGCCGACCAGGGCGCCCCGCCCACCCTGCGCCGCATCTGCACGTACTCGATCGGGTTGGCGATCCTGCCCCGGTCGATGTTGTCCAGCTCCCACATCGACTCGACCATCAGGTTGTGCGTGCTGGTGATGAAGCGCCGCCGCCACCCGTCCGACATCGCGGGCACCGTGCGCTCCCACAGGTCGGCCAGGCCCGCCTCCGCCGGGTTGGCCGGTTCCGGCGGCGTCTGGTCCCGCACGATCATGAACAGTTCGAGGCGGTCGAGGTGGGCCTTCGCCCCCGGCAGGTCGCGGGAGTACTTGAAGTGCTCGAGGAAGTGGTCGTCGAAGAAGAACACCCAGACGTACCAGTCGGTGATCAGGTCCAGGGTGGGGCCGTCGCAGTCGGGGTGGGTGTAGGCGCACATCAGCGCGTAGTCCATCCGGGCCAGCGCGGGCTCGTCCCAGACGACGCCGCCACCGGGCTTGGGCGCGTCGAGCATGCCCATCTCGCGCGCCCAGGCGGCGCTGTGCTCGCGGGAACGTTCCAGGTGGGGGTTGAGCCTGGCGGGGTACGGCATGTAGAAGTCGGGCAGCGTGAAAGCCTGCATGGGGGTGTGCCTACTCTCTTGGGCCGACTGACGCGCTTCACTCAAAGTCGCGATATCGCCACTCACCGTACTGCATCGCGACCTTCCGCCGGGAGACCTCCGGGGGAACGGCCGCCCGCCGATCGAGGGCGCGCGGGCCCGTCGTGGATCACGTCGTGGATCACGCTGCGGATCACGCCGCGGTCCGGGGCGGGCGGTCGGCGAGCCCGGTGCGGCGGCGGGTTTCGGTGCCGCCGGGCCCGGGAACCCTCCGTAGATCTTGGCCGCTCCTCGGGCCCGGCGACGGTACGCCGCCGCCGTCCGCGCGCGAGGCGATCACCGGCCGGAGGCTCAGGTTTGGCAGATCGTGACGGTGTGGGAGGAGCACTGCGGGCCTAGGGTGCCCGCAACGACAGCATGGGAGTTCGCCGGAGGGTGCCTGCGGGGCGGCCGCCGACCGACGGCCCGATGGGAGGCAGGGCTCGATGGTTGCAGGGTGGACCAAACACGGGGACGGCAGGACCCTGGCTCCGGGCGAGGTCGTCAGACCGGACGAGCGGCTGACCTGGCCGCGCATGGTCGGCTTCGGCGCGCAGCACGTCATCGCGATGTTCGGCGCGACGTTCGTCTTCCCGCTGGTCATGGGACTGGATCCCAACATCGCCATCATGTTCTCCGGCGTGGCGACGATCATGTTCCTGCTCATCGTGAACGGGAGGATCCCCAGCTACCTCGGCACGAGCGCCTCCTTCGTCGGCGGCGTGCTCGCCATCAGGGCGCTGTACGGCGGTGACACGCCCGCGGCCGACGCGATCGTCACCGGCGCCATCCTCGTCGTCGGCCTGGTGCTCGCGCTGGTCGGCGTCGCCGTCCACTACCTCGGTGTGCGGATCATCAACCGGGTGTTCCCGCCGGTCGTCACCGGCGCGGTCGTCATGCTGATCGGGTTCGGCCTGGCGTACGTGGTCGCCGACGTCTACTGGCCGCAGGACCAGTGGATCGCCCTGATCACGATGACCGTCACCGCCGTGATCATCGTGGTGTTCAAGGGGTTCGCCGGCCGGATCGGCATCCTGCTCGGGCTCGTCATCGGCTTCGCGCTGTCCTGGGTCGCCGACCGGGTCCTCGGGGACATCACCGCCTACAACGCCGTCACCGCCAAGGTCGACACCCACCCGCGGGTGAGCCTGTCCGGGGTGGCGGACGCCGCCTGGATCGGGTGGCCGGACACCCACCTGCCCGACATCAGGCTCTCCGCCGTGCTGCTGGTGCTGCCCGCGGTGATCGCGCTCATCGCGGAGAACGTGGGCCACGTCAAGGCGGTCGGCGAGATGACCGGGACCGACGTGGACCCCTACCTGGGCCGGGCGATCGCCGGGGACGGCCTCGCCACCGCGGTCGCCAGCGCCTTCGGCGGCTCCCCGACCACCACCTACGCCGAGAACATCGGGGTCATGGCGGCGACGCGGGTCTACTCGACGGCCGCCTACTACATCGCGGCCGTCATCGCGATCCTGTTCGGCCTGTGCCCCAAGTTCGGCGCGCTGGTCGCGGCGACCCCCGGCGGCGTGCTCGGCGGCATCACGGTGATCCTCTACGGCATGATCGGCCTGCTCGGCGCGAAGATCTGGATAGAGAACCGCGTCGACTTCGCCGACCCGATCAACATGGTCCCCACCGGCGCCGGCATCATCCTGGCGGTCGGCCCGGTCAGGCACATGATCGGCTCCGACTTCGCACTGGAGGGCATCGCGCTGGGCACCATCGTGGTTGTGGGGGGCTACCACCTGCTGCGGGTGCTCTCGCGCGGAGGCCCGAGCGGCGGGGCCGTCGTCGAGGCCGCCGCCGGGGCGTCGGGGGGCGGGGGGACGTCAGGGTGAAGCCGCCCCCCTTCGACTACCACGCCCCGCGCTCGGTCGGCGAGGCGCTGGAGACCCTGGCCGCTGCCGGGGAGCACGGCAAGGTGCTCGCGGGCGGCCAGAGCCTGATCCCGATGCTGAACATGCGCCTGACGGCCCCCGGGCACGTCGTCGACATCAACCGGCTCACCGAGCTGGCGGTCGTCGCGGTGGAGCCCGGCGGCGTCAGGACCGGGGCACTGGCCAGGCACGCCCAGGTCGAGCGCTCCGAGCGGGCCGCCGCGGCCCAGCCGCTGCTGCGCAGGGCGCTGGGGCTGGTCGCCCACCCGGCGATCCGCAACCGGGGCACCGTCGTCGGCAGCCTGGTGCACGCCGACCCCGCCGCGGAGCTGCCCGCCGTCCTGGCCCTGCTCGGCGGCTCTGTACGGCTGGCCCGCCCCGGCGCCGTCAGGGACGTCCCCGCGGCCGACTTCTTCACCGGTCCCCTGGAGTCGGCGCTCCTGCCGGGCGAGCTGGCCGTCTCCGCCCTGTTCCCCGCGCTCGCCCCGCGCTCGGGCACCGCCTTCCACGAGGTGGCCCGGCGGCACGGCGACTACGCGGTGGCGGGGGTCGCGGCGCTGGTCCGCCTCGACGACGACCTGCGGATCGTCGAGGCCAGGGTGGCGTGCGTGAGCGCGGGACCCGTCCCGGTGGTCGTCGACGTCACCGAGGCCTGCGGCCACCGGCCGCCCGCCTCGGCCGGCTGGGACTCAGCGGCGCGGGCGGTACGGGATCGTGTCGAACCGGAGGACGACGTCCACGCGACGGCCCATTACCGGCGGCACCTCACCGGGGTGCTGGCCGAGCGGGCCCTGCGGGACGCGGCCGGGGAGGCCGCCGATGAGTGAGCCGGCACCCGGGCGGCGGGTCCCGGGCGGACATCGGGGACACGGACGAGGAGCGGCGGGCCGATGACGGACATCGCGATCACCCTGACCGTGAACGGGGTCGTGCGGCGGCTCCGGGTGCCGGGCAGGCGGTTGCTGTCGGACTGCCTGCGGCACGACCTCGGGCTGACCGGCACGCACGTCGGGTGCGAGCACGGCGTCTGCGGGTGCTGCACGGTGCTGCTGGACGGCGAGCCGGTCCGGTCCTGCCTGATGTTCGCGGCCACCGCCGACGGCCACGACGTGACCACCGTCGAGGGACTGGCGGCCCCCGGCGGCGGACTGTCGCCCGTGCAGCGGGCCTTCGCCGAGTGTCACGGGCTGCAGTGCGGGTTCTGCACGCCGGGCTTCCTGTGCACGGTCACCGCGCTGCTGCGGGACAATCCGGCGCCGACGGAGGAGGAGGTGCTGGAGGGCGTCTCCGGCAACCTGTGCCGGTGCACGGGATACCAGAACATCGTCAAGTCGGTCCACCGCGCGGCCGAGATCATCGCGGAGGAGTCGTGAACGGGCACGCCGTGACGGGCCGCGGGGCGTACGGCCGGTCCCGTGACCGGGCGTACGGCACGGCACACGGGGGAGCGGGGCGGCCATGACGACGAAGCTGTTCGGAGAGCCGGTCCGGCGCAGGGAGGACCCGCGGCTGCTCACCGGGCAGGGCCGCTACCTGGACGACCTCGGGGAGGGCGCGCTGGAGGTCGCGTTCGTCAGGTCCCCGCACGCGCACGCCAGGATCCGCGACATCGACGTGTCGGCCGCGATCGACGTCGACGGGCTGGCGGCGATCTACACCTGGGAGGACCTGCCCGACCGGCTCGCCGAACCGCTGCCGCTGCTCATCCCGCACCCGGCGCTGACCCACGGGCGCACCGCCCGCCCGCTGGCGCGCGACGTCGTCCGGCACGTCGGCGAGCCGGTCGTGATGGTCGTCGCCCGCGACCGCTACCTCGCCGAGGACGCCTGCGCGCTCATCCGGGTGGACTACGAGATCCTCAAGCCGGTGGTCGGCGTCGAGGAGGCCGTCCGGTCGGCGCACCTCGTCCACGACGACGTGCCGGGCAACGTCGGCGCGCACCTGGTGCAGGAGGTGCCGTCCGCGGCCGGGCTCGGCGCGCGGGAGGCGATCGAGGCGGCGCCGCACACGCTGTCCTTCCGGCTGGACATCGAGCGCAGCGCGTCCATGCCCCTGGAGGGACGCGGCGTCTACGCCAGGTGGGACCCCGACGACCGGTCCCTGCGGGTGTACTCCAGCACCCAGACCTCCACCAGCGTCCGGATGGCCGTCGCCGCCAAGCTCGGCCTGCCGCTGCCCAAGGTCGAGGTGATCGCCCCCGACGTGGGCGGCGGGTTCGGCGTCAAGATCGTGCATCCGTGGCCGGAGGAGGTGCTCGTCCCGTGGGCGGCCATGCTGCTCGGCCGCGAGGTGAAGTGGACCGAGGACCGGCGCGAGCACTTCGTCTCCTCCGCGCACGAGCGGGCCCAGGTGCAGTTCGTCCGGGTCGGCTTCGACGACGAGGGGCGGGTGCTCGGGCTCGACGTGACCGTCCTGCACGACCACGGCGCCTACACGCCGTACGGGATCATCGTGCCGATCATCACCTCGACCCAGCTGCCCGGCCCCTACAAGCTCGGCGCCTACCGGGTGGAGTTCTCCTCCGTCTACACCAACACCGTGCAGGTCACGCCGTACCGGGGGGCGGGCCGCCCGCAGGCGGTCTTCTGCATGGAGCGCACGATGGACCGCATCGCCGAGCACCTGGGAGCCGACCGTACGGCGGTGCGCGAGGCCAACTTCATCCAGCCCGGCGAGTTCCCCTACGACCAGGGACTGATCTTCCAGGACGGGCGCCCGCTGATCTACGACAGCGGCGACTACCCCCGGTCGCTGCGGATGCTCAAGGAGCTCATCGGCTGGGACTCCTTCGCCGGGCTGCGGGAGAGGGCCGAGGCGGAGGGGCGCAGGATCGGCATCGGCCTGGGCTGCTACGTCGAGGGCACCGGGGTCGGGCCGTACGAGGGCGGCCACGTCCAGGTCACCTCGGACGGCCGGGTGCACGTCTCGACCGGGCTCACCTCCCAGGGGCAGGGCCACGAGACGGCGTTCGCCCAGATCGCCGCGTCCGAGCTGGGCGTGCCGCTGGAACGGGTCTCCGTGGTCACCGGCGACACCCGCAGGTTCGGCTACGCGGTCGGCACGTTCGCCTCGCGGGCGGCGGTGATGAGCGGCAACGCCATCGCCCTGGCGTGCCGCAAGGTCAGGGAGAAGGCGCTGCGGATCGCCGCCGGGGCGCTGGAGGCCGACCCGCGCGATCTGGAGATCGTCGACGGGGAGGTGCGGGTGGTCGGCTCGCCCGGCGTCTCCATCCCGCTGGCGACGGTCGCGGTGCTGTCCAACCCGCTGCGCTACGCCTTCGACGCGGAGGCGGGCCGGGCGACCCAGTTCGCGGGCGCCTCGTCCCCGGACCGGCCGCCGGTGGCACGGGGGGAGGAGCCGGGGCTGGAGGGCCGTGACTACTACTCGCCGATCCGCTCGACCTTCGCCTCCGGCATGCACGCGGCGATCGTCGAGACCGATCCGCTGACGGCCGAGATCCGCATCCTGCGGTACGCCGTCGTGCACGACTGCGGCAACCTGATCAACCCGATGATCGTCGAGGGGCAGATCCACGGCGGCGTCGCCCAGGGCGTCGGCGGCGCGCTGTACGAGCGGATGGCCTACGACGAGCACGGCCAGCTGCTGAACGCCTCGTTCATGGACTTCCTGATGCCCTACGCCACCGAGATCCCGCTCGTGGAGACCGCCCACCTGCAGACGCCGTCCCCGCTCAACCCCCTGGGGATCAAGGGGGCGGGCGAGGCCGGGGTCATCCCGGTGTCCGCGGTGATCGCCTCGGCCGTCGAGGACGCCGAGGGCATCAGGATCGACAGGATGCCGATCTCCCCGTCCGAGCTGTTCGACCTGCGCCGCGCCGCCTCCGGAGACCCCGGCGCGCGGTGACGGCCGCGCCGCCTCCCCTCCGGGACGGCGCGCGGCCGTCACCGTGAAAGTCACCGTGAAAGTCACCGTGAAAGTCACTGTGACCGTGAGCGCGGCCGTGAGCGCGGTCAGGAGACCCCGGCGACCAGGCGCTTGCGGAACACCCAGTAGGACCAGGCCTGGTAGCCCAGCACGAAGGGCAGGGCGATCAGGCCGATCCAGGTCAGCATGCCCAGCGTGTAGGGGCCCGAGGCGGCCCCCGCCACCGTGAGGCCGGGCAGCGGTGCCGGCCACAGGGCGCCGAACAGGGCCAGGCCGCCCAGCGCGATGGACGAGGCGGTCGCGGTGAACGCCCAGCCGTCCCGGCCCCGCCAGGTCAGCGCCACCCCGGCCGCCAGCGCTGCCATCGCGGCCAGCGCGCACGCCCACAGCAGCGGCGACGCGGTCCAGTCGGCGGCGGCCGTACGGGCGGTGGGGATGTTGGACAGCGCGACCACCGCGACGGGCAGCGCGACCGCCGAGGTGACCATCGCGGTACGGCGGGCACGCGTGCGGACCGGACCCGACGTCTTGAGCGCCACGAAGACCGCGCCGTGCAGCACGCACACCGACAGCGAGAACACCCCGCCGACCAGCGCGGCCGTCGCGCTGTTGTGCAGCAGGTCGGCGAAGACGGCGCCCCAGAGGAAGGCCGGGAGCCCGCTGCCGACCAGGATCCCGAGGTCGCACCAGGCGCGGTCGGAGGCGTGGTGGACCTTGGCCCGCCACTCCAGGCCGACGCCGCGCACGATCAGCCCGGCCAGGACCAGCGTGACCGGCAGGTAGAAGGCGCTGAGCAGCCCGGAGTACCAGGCGGGGAAGGCGGCGAACATCGCGCCGACGGCGGTGATCAGCCAGACCTCGTTGCCGTCCCAGACGGGGCCGATCGTGCCGAGCACCTGCTTGCGCTCGGCCTCGCCGCGCGACAGCACCGGCAGCAGCAGGCCCACGCCGAAGTCGAACCCCTCCAGGACGAAGTAGCCGGTCCACAGGAACGCGATGACCGCGAACCAGAAGGTGGTGAGTTCCATGATTCCGCCTCTTAGTACATCAGGGTCGGCTGGAGTCCCGCGGTCGCGTCCTCGACGCCGCCGCCCGTTCCTCCGTCCGCCCTGCCCCCGCCGGAGGACGGCGTGCGGGGACGGCTCGCGGGGACGGGCTCGGGGCCCGCCTTGACGTGGCGGACCAGCAGTACGGCCTCGGCCAGGGCGAGCGCGCCGTACAGGGCCGTGAAGATCGCCAGGGAGACGGCCACCTCGCCCAGGCCGACGCCGGGGGAGACGCTCGCCGCGGTGAGCAGTTCGCCCTGGACGGTCCACGGCTGGCGGCCGATCTCGCTGAGCAGCCAGCCCGCGATCATCGCGACGGTCGGCAGCGGCAGGGCCAGCAGGCACGCGCGGGCCAGCCACGAGGGCACCTCGCGCGGCGCTCCCCGATGCCCGCGGCGCCTGCGGGTCAGCCAGAGGCCGAGGACGGACAGGCCGACCGTCGCCATGCCGAAGGTGATCATCACTCGGAAGGACCAGTAGACCGTCGGCAGGTCGGGCCGGTAGTCGGCCGGCCCGAACTGCTTGGTGAAGCGCTTCTGCAGGTCCTCGGTGCCCTGGACGACCGCCTGCGGATCGCCGGTGGACAGGAAGCTGAGCAGCATGGGCACCTCGACGCCGGGCACGGGGGAGAACGGCGCGGCGGCCGTGTCGTGCCGGAGTCCCTCGGCGGCGGCCAGCTTCATCGGCTGCTGCTCGTACAGCAGTTTGGCGGACATGTCCCCGCTGCCCGCGACCACGGCCCCCGCGATCGCCGTCATGACCAGCGCGGCCCGCATCGGGGTCCGCCACATGTCCGCCCCCCGGCGCATCGGCCGGGTACGGTCGGGATCGGCGCGCCGCTCCCGCAGGATCCGGTAGCCGCACACCGCCAGCACGAACCCGCCCGCGACGACGAAGGCCGCGGCCACCACGTGGGGCACCTGGGCCAGCGCGGTCGAGTTGGTGAGCACCGCCCACAGGTCCGTCATGCGCGCCTTGCCGTCGACCACCTCGTAGCCGACCGGGTGCTTCATCCAGGCGTTGGCGGCGAGGATGAAGTAGGCCGACAGGTTGGAGCCGATGACCGCGGCCCAGATGGTGGCCAGGTGGATCCGCTTGGGGAGGCGGTCCCAGCCGAAGATCCACAGACCCAGGAACGTCGACTCCAGGAAGAACGCCAGCAGTGCCTCCAGCGCGAGCGGGGCGCCGAAGACGTCACCGACGAAGACCGAGTACTCGCTCCAGTTCATCCCGAACTGGAACTCCTGCACGATGCCGGTGACCACGCCCATCGCGAAGTTGATCAGGAAGAGCTTCCCGAAGAACTTCGTGAGCGTCAGATAGTGCTCCTTGCCGGTACGGTGCCACGCGGTCTGCAGCCCCGCCACGAAGACGCCGAGACCGATCGTCAGGGGTACGAACAGAAAGTGGTAGACGGTGGTGACCCCGAACTGCCACCGTGCCAGGTCCAGCGCGTCCATCTTCCCCTCACGGGTCTGGAGCTCTACAAGTCGTAGTTCTACTAGTAGTAGTACTACAAGCTGTAGAGCATCGAGTGCGGGTGGCGTCGCGAGCTCCTGCGATCTTTGTCACATGGTCCGGTACGAGACCGCACTTCTCTGCCGGACCAAGATCGTCCCCTCTGGCTCGCGACGCCGGCTCTTCCCGCGTCGCCGGGGCTCTTCCCCCGGCCGCCCCGGGCGGGCGCGGTGCGCGCCCCACCCGCCCGGGAAGGCTCGCGGGTCACCAGGCCCCGCGAGCACACGGTCCATGGTGGGGCACGGGGTGCCGGCCGGGCGTCAGCCGCTGGAGTGACTCGGGGGTACGCCGGGCGGCGGATTCTCCCGGCCCGGTTCTCGCCGGCGGGTCACCGGATCGCGGCTTTCAGGTAGGCCTCCAGGTTGCCCAGCTCGAAGCCCCGGCGCTTGATCTTGTTGACCAGGATGCGGAAGTCCCGTGACAGGTTGGGGCGGAAGTGCAGCAGCAGTACGTCCCCGGGGCGGAGCTTCTTGTCGGGCACCTGGTAGGCGATCTTCCCGCCGGGCTGTACGGTCGCGGTCCAGAGCAGGAGGGCCTTGACGCCGCACGACGTGGCCGCCTTGCGGGTCAGGCCGTTCTGGTTGCCGAACGGCGGGCGGAACAGGGTGGGCGCGCTCCCGGCCTGTTTGCGGATCACCTTGGAGGCGCCGCAGATCTCGGCCCGCTGTCCCTCGTAGCCGAGTGCCGGAAGGTTCGGGTGGGTCAGCGTGTGGTTCTCGATCGGCACCCCCGCGTCCCGCAGGTCGCGCACGTAGTCCCATTTGCCCGCGCCCAGGAACCTGCCGCCCTGGGCGGTCGGGTCGGCCGCGCCCCTGGCCTCGACGGCGTCGCGGGTGACGAAGGCGGTGATCGGGATGCGCCGGTCGCGGACCTGCGCGAGGAAGCCCGGGTCCTGCTCCCAGCCGTCGTCGATGGTCAGGAAGACGACCTTCCTCTTGGTCGGGATGGAGCTGATCACCGGTGGCAGCCCGTCCTGTGGCCTGGGGATCCGGCCCACCTCGCCCGGCCGGGGCAGGGCCCCGGGCGGTCCCTGGGGCGCGGTGGGGGCGGCGCTCGCGCCGGGAGACGGGGCCGTGCCCGCGGTGGCGTCTCCGGTGTCGCCCGCCACGGGCCCGTGGGCGGCGGCACCGCCGTCGGGGCCGCTTCCGGTCGCGCATCCCGTGCTCACCGCCAGGGCGGTGAACGCGGCCGTCACCCTGATCACCCATGACTTCCCCGATGCCATGGGCCACCATCCTGCCAGTAACGGGAACCCCAACTGACCGACTAACCACTCAATTAGCCGATGAAGCACACATAACCCCATATATCAGGAATATCTCCTGTGGCGATGCCGGAGTGCGGAGAAGGACGCCGGAGTGCCGAGGAGAGGGCGCGGCCGATCCGCCCGGGACGGCGCCGAGGCCGGAACCGGGCGGGGCGGGACCGGATGAGGGTGGGGCCACGCCGGAGGGGTGGGGTCAGCACTACCGCGATCCGGGGTGGTGGCGGGGATCCGTACCCACCCCAGATCTGGAAATCCTGTGACAGATGGCTAATTAGCATCTTTTCTGGTTTTCAGGCGGTTTTATCTGACGATCCCCCATGTGAGGAGAAGCGTGACCACCTCCACCTCGGCCTCCACCGTGAACCATCCTGCCCGTGCCGGAGACGGCCCCAGGGGCAGCGACTTCGCGCGCCTGTCGCGCCGTGTCGCGGAAGCGGGGTTGATGGACCGCCGGCCCGGCTACTACGCCCTGCGGCTGGGACTCGTCGGCGCCCTCTACGCCGCCGGGTGGGTCGCGTTCTTCGCGATCGGCGACTCCTGGTACCAGCTCCTGGTCGCCGTCTTCCTCGCGGTCGTGTTCGCCCAGGTCGCGCTCGTCGCGCACGACCTGGCCCACCGGCAGGTCTTCCGCGCCCGGCGCGCCGCCGAGATCGCCGGTCTGGTCGCGGGGAACCTCGGCATCGGCATGAGCTACGGCTGGTGGATGGACAAGCACACCCGCCACCACGCCAACCCCAACCACGCCGACCACGACCCCGACGTGGCCCCCGACGTCCTGGTCTGGTCGGTCGAGCAGGCCGACGCCAGCCGGGGACTGCCCAGATTCGTGGGCGCCAGGCAGGCGTACCTGTTCTTCCCCCTGCTCACCCTGGAGGGGTTCAACCTGCACGTGGCGAGCTTCAGGGCGCTGCTGCGCCCGTCGCTGAGGCGCAGGGGAGCGGAGGCGGGACTGCTGGGCGCGCACGTCGTGGCCTACCTGACCGCCCTGTTCACCGTGCTGCCGCCCGGTACGGCCGTGGCCTTCCTCCTGGTGCACCAGGCGGTCTTCGGCCTCTACCTGGGCTGCACGTTCGCCCCGAACCACAAGGGGATGCCGATGCCGACCGACGAGGACGAGCTGGACTTCCTCCGGCGCCAGGTGCTGACCTCGCGCAACGTGCGCGGCGGGTGGGTGGTCGACACGGTGCTGGGCGGTCTCAACTACCAGATCGAGCACCACCTGTTCCCCGGCATGCCGACCCCCAACCTGCGCCGCGCCCAGCCGATCGTCAGGCGGTACTGCGAGGAGTTGGAGATCCCCTACCTGGAGTGCGGCCTGTTCGCCTCCTACGGCCAGGCGCTGCGGCACCTGCACGAGGTGGGGGCGCCGATCCGGGCCGCAGGACGATGACCCGCGGCGGGCGATCTCCGTTCGGAGCCGCGACCCGGCGCCGGCCATGCCGAGATCGTCCGCCTCCCGCGGGGTCGGCCAGCTGACTTCACCGGCCGGCCGGCTTAACCGGCCGGTCGCTCGCCGGTCCGGGACGGCCGGTTCGGGGGGTGGCGCCGTCCAGAGCCTCGGCGGGTCCGGTGCCGTCCGAAATCATTAGATGTGTCCACTTTTGATGGCGACACGCCGAGAAAGGTCGACGCATCGCCTTGTCTAGTTCTTCTACCGCATTTTGGCGAATACAGTCACATGCAGTAAGAGTGTCCTGTTAGTGGGATCGCCCCCCGAAGGGGCGGTCTCGAATGCCGAGCTTGACCCGGGTTTGCGAGAAAAGCTCATAAGTTCAGAAACGGCCGGGATCCGCCGAACATCTCCCATCTCAATCACCATGCGTGACTAGGAGAAAAATCTGCTGGTCCACCTGCATCTGAGGACTTGCGTCACTCCTGTGATCGATGATTAGGTCGCCTACATGACGGGTGTGCCGACCTATATGGCGGGTGGAATTCAGGTCGAATTAATCGCGATTCGTCCACGACGGGTCTCCCGCAGGTCCTGATCGCCGGCGACGTCGTCGCCGGATCGATTCGAACTGCTTGAACAGAGCGTGAACGGGGGGTGGCGAGGCCCTCTCGCACCACTTCCGCTGTCGCCGGTCGGTATTCTCCGCCGGGATTGGACCGTTCTAACGTGCCGTGACGGTCCGGCGACGGTGCGAACGCGGCCTCATGTCCCCGGCGTGCCGGGGGTTTCTTTCTCGCTCTAATCATCACCGCAGATCACGCATTTATTCGCGGGAATCTCCATGCGATCGTCCGGGAGTTCGGTGCGCCATGCCCGAATTCTTCTCCCGGCGTGCCCGCATGGGCGTTTCCGGCGCCGGATCATTTGGAGTCTCCTTCATGACGAGTTCGCTTTCCGATGTCCAGAATTCCTTTCCGGAGCAGATGGCCGGCGAAGACTCCCGGTCACCCACACCGGGTCTCACCGCGGCTTTCGACCCCGGACGTTTCCACGACGGCGCCGTGGACATCGTCGGCCGCCTGACGACGTATCTGGGCGACCGGTCGGTCCGTGGACTCGACCTCCTCGACCCGGCGGTGCTGCTGAAGGCCGCGCGGGAGCTGATGACCCCGGAACGGCAGCACATCGCCGACTTCGACGCCGACCGGGTGAACCAGATCGTCGACCTGTACACGGCGACCGGCATCCCGGTCCACTCACCCGGCTACATGGGACGGCAGTTCTCCGGCGTGGTGCCGCTGGCCAGCCTTATCGACCTGGTCGGCTCGGTGGTCAACCAGCCCTCCTCCTTCTACGAGGCCGGGCAGCTGCCCAACGTCGCCGAGCGGCTCATGGCCGAGGAGCTCAACCGGTTCATCGGCTGGGACCGCGACCGGTTCGCCATGGTGACGACCTCGGGGGGTTCCCTGGCCAACCTGACCGCGCTGCTGGCCGCCCGCAACCGCGCCTTCCCGCAGATCTGGACGCGCGGCGCCGGGAGCGCGCCGGGGCTTCCGGCCATCGTGGTCAGCGAGGAGGCCCACTACAGCGTGACCCGGGCGGCCGGGGTGCTCGGCATCGGGGAACGGCAGATCATCCGGCTCCCGGTCGACCGGGCCGGACGGATCCGCCCCGATCTGGCCGGCCCGGTGTTGGAGGAGGCGCGCCGGCAGGGTCTGCGGCCGTTCTGCCTGGTGGCCTCGGCCGGAACCACGTCGATGGGCGCCTTCGACCCGTTGGAGGAGCTCGCGGCCGTGGCACGCCGGTACGGGCTCTGGCTCCATGTGGACGGCGCGCACGGGGCGAGCCTGCTGCTGTCGGACCGGCACCGGGACAGGCTGCGCGGCATCGAGCAGGCCGACTCGCTGACCTGGGACGCCCACAAGATGCTGTTCATGCCGGCGCCGTGCACGCTGCTCTTCTACCGCGACGGCGCGGCGGCGCGCGGTGCGTTCCGGCAGCGCGCCAGCTACGTCTTCGACGAGGAACCGGACGTCTACAGCGCCTACGACAGCGCGGACAAGAACTTCGAGTGCACGAAACGCCCGATGATCATGCCGCTCTGGACGGTCTGGTCGGTCTACGGCCCGGCGCTGTTCGCGCAGAAGATCGACCGGCTGTGCGAGGTGACCCGGCAGGCGCACCGGATGCTCGCCGCCGAGCCGGACTTCGACGTGGTCCACGAGCCGGAGTCCAACATCCTGTGCTTCCGGTACCGGCCGGACGGCCTGGAACCGGCGGCCCTGCACCGGCTGCAACTGGAGATCCGCAACCGGATCCGGGGCGGCGGGCGCTTCTTCATCTCCAAGGTCGACGTCGACGGGGTGGCGGCGCTGCGCGTGGTGGTGATGAACCACCTGATCGACGCCGACCACCTGGCCATGCTCATCGCCGAGATCAGGGACATCGGGCAGCGGGTGCTGCGCGCGAGCACCGCGGTCCGGCACAACCAGCGAAACGGGAGTCATTCATGACCATGATGGATCTGGACATCGCCGCCTCGGCGGAGGTGGCGACACGGCTGATCCCCGAGGAGGAGATGCGTCCCCGCTCGGTGGACGACGTCGTCCGGCTGCCCTCGTTCGCGGAGAAGCTGGAGGAGTGCGGGCGGCTCACCGGGATCCCGTACTGCGAGTCCCCGCTCGACCTGCAGAACGCGCTGGTGTTCCGCAGGCTCCAGCAGCTCGTCGGCATCGCCCTGCTCAACCCGCTGTGGCGCGAGCGGCTGCACTACTTCGGCATCCGCAACGCCCCCGCCGACATGTCCGAGTGGGAGCGGATCCCCCTGTCGGACAAGATCGTGCAGCGGGACATGTTCATGGGCACGCGGGCCGGGATGGTCGTGCCGCTCGACCGCGGCGGGTTCGAGGTGGTGGCCAGCGGCGGCACCGGTGACGGCACGCCCCTGGAGATCGTGTACTCCCTGCGGGAGCTGCGCGACACCTACCGCATCTCCGGGGCGTTCATGGGCGCCTACCAGCTCGGCCGCTACCTGCACGGTCCCCTGCCGCGCTGGCTGTTCACCACCCTGGCCGACTACCAGATGTGGAGCAGCGGGACCATGGTCGGCGGCGTCCTGTCTCACGTTCCGGGGATCAACTACATCGGCGCGGGACCGGTGAGCGCGCCGGTGCTGGAGCACATGTTCTCCTACCCGGGGCACAAGGCGCTGATGGGCATCACCGCCGGCATCGCGCTCCTGCCCGAGCTGGGCGCGGGCCTGTCCCCGCAGGCCAGGGCGAGCTTCCGGGTCGCCATGTACGGCAGCGGCTCCCTGCCGCAGCGCAAGCGCGACGAGCTGCAGGCGTTCTTCCCCAACGTGTCGATCCTCAGCTACTTCGCCGCGACCCAGGCCGAGTGCGTCGGGCTCCAGCTCGACCACACCTCCCCGGCGCTCTCCGCGGTGCCCGGGCTGCACCTGGTGGAGATCGTGGACGAGCACGGCAGGGCCGTCGCCGAAGGCGAGGAGGGCGAGCTGGTCGTCACCCGGCTGCACGCCGACGAGACGCCGCTGCTCCGGCTCAAGCTCGGCGACCGGATGATCCGCCGCCCCGCCCTGGACGGGCCCGGGCTGCGCGCCGAGCAGTTCGAGTTCGCCGGTCGCACCGCCGACGTGCTGCACCTCAACGACAGCCAGTACTCGGCGACGCTGGCCTACGCGGCCCTGCGCGGGCGGCTGCGCTCGGCGACCGGCGTCGACCTGGACCTGGTCGCGCACGAGACCCAGTTCCACAACCACCGCGAGGACCGGACCCTCACCCTGCTGGCGGCGGTGGACGACGCCGAGGGCGTGACCGCGGCCGTCGAGCGCGCCCTCGGTCCGAGCGGGACGCAGCGGCTGTTCACCCAGGCGCTGCCGAGCTCCCTGTCGCTCTTCAACGACCGGGAGGCCAACGCCGCGGCCATCGAGCAGACCGGATACGTGTTCCGGCTGGTGTTCGTGCCGCGTTCCTCGGCGCAGATCGAGCGGACCACCGTGGGCAAGACGCCGCTGGTCAGGGACCGGGGCTGAGCACGTGGTGGCCCGTACGCCCGAATGACACCCGACAAGGGAGGATAGATGAAAGAAAAAGTCAGCATTGTCGTGATGGTCGACGCCGTCGGGGCGTTGTCCGAGCGGACACTGCACAACGGCAATCTCTCGCTGATCGACGACAGCACGGCGGGGAGCCAGCACCAGGGGACCCCCGACCTCATCACGGCGGTGGTCCCGGGACAGGTCGTCCACTGGACGCCCATCCACATAGACGTGCAGACTCCGGTCGAGATCCACTCCATCGAGTTCCTGTCCGGTGTGGCCGTCCCGCCCCCGGCCGATCCGGCGGACGTCCCGCCCGCGGACGACCAGGCGGCCGTGCCGCCGTACCCGGTGGACCCCTCGGCCGTTCCGGCTTTCGGTGCCGTGCCCGCGACGGGGGCCGACGCCACGGACTCCAACGGGCACGAGAACCACGACCTGCTGGTGTGGGAGGGCGTCGTGCCCTACGACATGACGCCCGGTGTCCCCTACCGGTACCGGCTCTCCCTCAAGCTCCACGACGGAGCCAACAGCGTGCTGCACATCGACTCGCCCGCGCTGCTGCGCGTGTGAGCCACGTTCTGCGAAAGGCGGTCTCATGGCCCAGCAACACGGGATCATCGTGCTCTTCGACGTCGAGAACGCGCTGAAGACGCGGTCGCTCGACGGCAACACCTACTGGTTCGACAACATGAAATTCCTCGGCTCGACCGGGGTGGGCACCGAGCAGCTGGTGACGATCGTGCCCGGCACCTACTTCCTCGACGGGTCGCAGGCGACCGAGCAGGTGCTGAACTGGCTGCCCGCGGCGCTGGGGTCGATTCCCCCGACGGTGCCGCGCAACTACCTGGCCGAGCAGGCGCGCGCCGCCGACCGGCGCACGCTGGAGCAGCTGGCCTCGCTCAACGCCGAGGGCGGCGCGAGCGAGACCGAGGTCAAGCAGCTGCAGCAGCGGGTCGGCAAGCGCGTCCGCAAGTCGGACAGCGGGCGCGGCCTCACCGCGGCCAAGCTGCTGGACGTCACCGGCAAGCCCGTGAGCGGCACCGACACGTACAACTATCCGACCCCGGTGATCACCGACATCACCGGCCAGGCCGTCGACGAGAAGATCATTTACCCGGCCCAGTACGGGTCGCCCGACATGATCTACGACGGCTGGTACTGGGCCGCGACCGTGGACACGAGCCGGCCCGGGGTCTACCCGTACACGGTCCACGTTCAGCTGCACGAGCTGGTCGAAAGGAACGACGAGCTGGTCTGGGAGTCCGTGGACCTGACCTGCGAGTCCAGTCTCAAGATCATCAGCGATCCGAAGCGCAACGGGTTCACCGGCGCCGGACTGGGCGTGCTTCCGCTCCCGCCCGTCCCGGCCGCAGGCTGACCCGGTCCACGCCGGAACATTTTCGAACGGAGGAGCCACATGCCCCCGAGGACCAGACAAGCCGAACGTCGGCCCGCCCGGCCCGTGACGATCACCGCGGTGGTCGACCCCGTGGCCGCGCTGGCGTCGGAGAACCTGGACGACAACCTCTATCTCTACGACACCAACAGGGGCGCCGGATCCACCGGTTTCGGCACCCCTGAGCTGCGCAGCCGGGTACGCAAGGGCGACACCCTGCTGTGGAACGTGCTCCCGCTGGAGTGCGAGACCTACGTGGCCCTCGCCGACATCGAGATCGACCCGCGGATCGCCGAGCCCACGCGGAAGGTTTATCCCGGCACCGACATCGTGTTCTGGACCGCCGAGGTCAAGCAGGACCTCACCGAACCGGTCCCGTACCGGCTCTCGTTCCTGCTCGGCACCGTCAGCACGCCGTTCAGCCCCACCGCCCGGCCGGTCCTGGCCGGTCCCGCCGACGAAGGAAAGGAAGGCCGATGACCCAGACGTACGCGGCCACGGACTTCGCCGATCGTGGCCAGCTCAACTCCGTCCAGCTGAACGTGGTGACCCTCGTCGACATGGAGAAGGCCGCCGCGACGAAGTCTCTGGACGGCTGCCTCTACATGATGGACAACAGCATCGGCGGCGTCGGGCAGGGCACCGACCACCTCGAGACCGTCTGCAAGCAGGGGCAGGTGATCAACTGGATCATCCGCCCGATCGACATGCACCGCCGTTCTGACGGCACCTGGCCCCCGATGCCGAAGATCAACAACCTGGTCTTCCTTGACATCGAGAAGGGCGACGAGGACGACGTCGCCGAACGCCGGATCATGACCGAGCTCAAGATCTACGGCGCTCCCGACCGGATGCGCGACCAGTACACCGCCGTCTACTACTACTGGGCCGGGGCGGTGATGAGCGACGCCCGGCCGGGGCTCTACCGCTACCGGTTCGTCCTGGAGCTGGAGAAGGAGCACGGCACCGACAAGCTGTACCTGAACTCGGCCCACTATCCCGCCCTGCGGGTACTGCCCGTCTGACGGTCTCCGGGGCCGCAGGCGCGATGTGGTGAAGGTGGAGGTCATGGTCGCCGCCGGGCGGCGGCCATGACCGGTCGGCGCGCGCGGCCCGGCCCCGGTCGACCCTCCGGCAGGGAAAGCCGGGAAAGCAGGAGCACCAGGTGGTGTGCCCGACCGGGGGGTGTCCCGCCTCCCGGTCGGCTAGCGTGATCGGAACGATGCCCGACCGCGCAGCGAACGGAGTCGCCCATGACGACCACCATCACCGTGATCGGCGGCCCGACGGCCCTGCTGGAGTTCGGCGGGCTGCGCATCCTCACCGATCCGACCTTCGATCCGCCGGGGGATCACCCCGTCGGACCGCTCACGCTCACCAAGACCGTCGGTCCGGCCCTTTCCCCCGCCGACGTCGGCCGGGTGGACCTGGTGCTGCTCAGCCACGACCAGCATCCCGACAACCTGGACGGGCTGGGCCGCCAGGTGGTGTCCGCCGCGCCGCTGACCCTGAGCACGCCCGAGGCCGCCGCGCGTACCGGGGTCACCCCGATGCACCCCTGGCAGCACCACGACGTCGGCCGGGTTCGCGTCACCGCCGTTCCCGCCCTGCACGGCCCGCCGGGAAGCGAGCCCATCGTCGGTCAGGTCACCGGCTTCGTGCTCACCGGCGACGGGCTGCCCACCGTCTACGTCAGCGGGGACAACGCCTCGCTGGAGTGTGTGAAGCTCATCGCCGGGCGGTTCCCGGCCGTCGGCGTCGCGCTGCTGTTCGGCGGCGCCGTCCGCACGCCCCTGATCGACGAGCGGCTCACCCTGGACGCCGCCGAGATGGTGGCCGCCGCGCGCCTGCTGGGAGCACGGCACGTCGTGCCGCTCCACGTCGAGGGCTGGACCCACTTCACCGAGGGCCCGGAGGACGTGCAGGCCGCCTTCTCCGAAGCCGGTCTCGGCGACCTGCTCGTTTCCCCTGCCCCGGGACGGCCGGTCCCCCTTAGTGTGCTGCTGTGAAGGTCGCAGGCAGTGCCGTGCTCGGCATCGACAGGGATCGTGTGTGGTCCGCGCTCCAGAACCCGGCCGTGCTCGTGCGGACGATCCCGGGCTGCGAGCGCCTTGAGGAGACGGGGCCCGGCACCTACCGGATGACGGTCACCGCGGGGGTGGCCTCGATCAAGGGGGTCTACCAGGGGGAGGTCGCGCTGTCCGACCCCGAGGCCCCGTGCCGCTTCGTGCTCAGAGCCCAGGGGCAGGGCACACCCGGCACCGTGGACGCCACCGTCGAGATCCGGCTCAGCGAGGTCGAGGGCGGCACGCGGGTCGACTACGACGCCGAGGCCGTGGTCGGCGGCATGATCGGGGGAGTCGGCCAGCGCGTGCTCGGCTCGGTCGCCAAGAGGACGGCGGGTGAGTTCTTCACCGCCGTCGAGAGCCATCTGGCGGGCGTCGGCCTCCCGGAGGGCGCCCTTCCGGAGGCGGCCGTCCTTCCGGGGGCGGCTGTTCCGGGGGCCGCCGTGGCCCCGCCCGGCGCGGCGATTCCCGTCGCACCCTCCCCGGCCGAGCCGGTCGCCGCGGCGCGGGCCCTTTCCGCGGCGGCCCCGGCCGCCCAGGTCTTCGAACGCCCCGCCGCCCGGTCCCGCCACGACGGCCCGGCGTGGCCGGTCCTGGCGGCGTTCGGCATGGGCGCGGGCGTCGCCCTCGGCAGCGCGGTGATCGGCTGGCTGCTCGGCCGTACCGGGAGGAAACACTGATCACGCGCGGGTGAAGAACCAGCGCTCTTCGGGTCAAGCCGCTGATGCGTTGAGCAGTGAAACATGCCTCTCCTGGCATTTTGGGGTGTGCCGACCACGACGGTGCCCGGGGGAACATGGAGCCGCTGCTGATCCTGCACGCCCTCGCGGCGGTGTGCGCCCCCGCGCTGGCGCGCAGACTCGGCCGTGACGTCTTCCCCGTGCTCGCCGTGGCTCCCGCCTGCGGGTTCGCCTACACGCTGTGGGTGACCACGACGGGCGTCCCCGCCGAGTCGCACCACGACTGGGCGCCGGACCTGGGACTCGCGCTGTCCTTCCGCGCCGACGCGCTGGCCCTGCTCATGATGTCCCTGGTCACGGGCATCGGCGCGCTGATCCTGCTGTACTGCCGCCGCTACTTCGGCGCGGATGAGGAGGGGATCGGCCGCTTCGGCGGGGTGCTGACGGCGTTCGCCGGGGCGATGCTCGGACTGGTGGTCGCCGACAACCTGCTGCTGCTGTACGTGTTCTGGGAGCTGACCACGGTCTTCTCCTACCTGCTGATCGGCCACGACCCCGAGAGCAGGACGGCCCGCAGGGCGGCGATACAGGCGCTGACCGTCACCGCCTTCGGCGGGCTGGCCATGCTGGCCGGAATGGTGATGCTCGGCGAGGCCGCGGGGACCTACCGGATCTCGCGGATCGTCGCGCACCCGCCCTCCGGGGGCCTGGTCCCGGCGGCGCTGGTGCTGGTCCTGGCCGGGGCGCTGTCGAAGTCGGCGGTCTTCCCGTTCAGCATGTGGCTGCCCGCCGCGATGGCCGCCCCCACCCCGGTCTCCGCCTACCTGCACGCCGCGGCGATGGTGAAGGCCGGGATCTACCTGCTCGCCCGGCTCGGCCCCGCGTTCGGCACGCTGCCCGTCTGGCGGGCGGTCGCCGTACCGCTCGGGCTGCTGACCATGCTGCTGGCCGGGTGGCGGGCGCTGCGCGAGTACGACCTCAAACGGATGCTCGCCTACGGCACGGTCAGCCAGCTGGGCCTGCTGTCCGTGCTGTTCGGCGCGGGGACCCGGGACACCGCGCTCGCGGGCGTCGCCATGCTGCTCGGGCACGCCCTGTTCAAGGCGTCGCTGTTCCTGGTCGTCGGCGTCGTCGACCACTCGACGGGCACCCGCGACCTGCGCGAGCTGAGCGGCCTGCGGCGTTCGGCGCCCTGGCTCTGCGCGGTCGCCGCGGCCGCCGCGGCCTCGATGGCCGGGATCCCGCCGTTCCTGGGGTTCGTGGGCAAGGAGGCGGCGTTCGAGTCGCTGCTGACCGGACGGACGGCCGCCACCCTGACGCTGGCCGGGATCGTCGCGGGCTCGGTGCTCACCGTCGCCTACAGCGCCCGTTTCCTGTGGGGGGCCTTCGGCGCCAAACCGGACCGGGAACCGACACCGGTGCACCGCCCGGCCGCCGCCACCTTCCTGCCCCCGGCGCTGCTGTCCGTGCTCGGGCTGGTCGTGGCCCCCTTCGCCGGCCGGTACGGCACGGCGATGGAGAGCTACACCACCACCTTCGCGGACCCGGGCCACGGCACCCATCTCGCCCTGTGGACCGGCGCGCCCGTGCCGCTGCTGCTGTCGGCCGTCGCCCTCGGCGGCGGAGCGCTGCTGTTCGCGGCCGGGGCGGTCGTGGAGCGGACCGGGCGGATCCTGAGCCTGATCGACTCGGGACGGGTCTACTGGGGACTCATGCGGGGGCTGGAACGCTTCTCCCTCCAGCTGACCGGGGTCACCCAGCGCGGCTCGCTGACCGACTACCTCATGATGGCCTTCGTCTGCGTGGCGGGGATCGCGGCCTTCGACGCCGTCTACGGGCCGCTGCAGGGGGTCGACCTGCACGTCGTGTCCTGGGTCCGCCCCGAGCAGCCTCTCCTCGGGGCGCTGCTCGTCGCCACCGCGGCCATCGCCCTGCGGGTCCGCTCGCACATCGTGCTCGCCCTGGTCGCCGGGCTGACCGGGTACGGCACCGCCCTGCTGTTCCTCGTCCACGGCTCGCCCGACCTGGCGCTGACCCAGTTCCTCACCGAGACGCTGAGCCTGGTGGTGTTCGTGCTGGTGCTGCGCAGGCTCCCGCTGGGACCCAGGGAGGGCAGGCCCAGGGTGCCCTTCGGGGTGCGCCTGGGCCTGGGGGTGGTCAGCGGCGCCGTGATGGTCATGGCCGGGATGCTGGCGGTGAACGCCCGGCGGGCGACGCCGGTCGGCACGCTGATGGCGGCCGCCGCGGAGAAGGCGGGGGCCTCGAACATCGTCAGCGCGCTCCTGGTGGACATCCGGGCGTGGGACACCATGGGGGAGAGCTCCGTGATCGTCGTCCTCACCCTCGGGGTCACCAGCCTGATCTTCCTGCGCCGCCGCGCGTACGCGCTGGAACTCCCGCCGGAGGAGGCGCGGCCGGAGGGCGGCACGCACTGGCTCGCGGCGACCCTGCCCGCGGGGCAGCGGGCGGCCGTCCTGGAGATCGTGGCCCGGCTGCTCTTCCACACGGTGCTGCTGATCTCGGTCTTCCTGCTGTTCACCGGGCACGGCATGGTGGGCGGCGGGTTCGCCGGGGGCATCGTGGCCGGGCTCGCGCTGGTGATCCGCTACCTGGCGGGCGGCCGTTACGAGCTGGCCGTCGCGGTGCCCGCGCACGCCGGGGTGCTGATCGGCCTGGGGCTGGTGCTGTCGACGGGCACCGCGCTCTGCGGGCTGCTGGTCGCCGGCGCGCCGCTGACCATGCTCTCCGCGGACCTGACGGTTCCCCTGGTCGGGAAACTGCACCTGTCGACCGTGCTGCTGTTCGACGTCGGCGTCTACGTCTCGGTGGTCGGCATGGTCCAGGACATCCTGCGCAGCCTGGGCGCGGAGCTGGACCGCCAGATCGAGGAGGAGACGGACGAGACCGGCGAGCCGCTCGGTGAGGAGGGGGCCCGGTGACCGTCTCGCTGGTGCCGTTCGCCGCCTCGGGCGTGCTGATCGCCGCCGGTGTCACGCTCCTGCTGGAACGGAGCCTGGTGCGGCTGCTGGTCGGCGTCATCCTGCTCGGCAACGGGGTGAACCTGCTGATCGTCATGACGGGCGGGCCCGCGGGGGAGCCGCCGATCCTCGGGGTCTCCGACCCCGCCCGGATGGCCGACCCGCTGCCGCAGGCGATGGTGCTCACCTCCGTCGTGATCACCCTGGGCATCACCGCCTTCCTGCTCGCCGTCGTCCACCGTTCCTGGCAGCTGACCGGCGGCGACGAGGTGCAGGACGACACCGAGGACCGCAGGGTACGGCTGCGCGCCCGGCGCGGAGAGCTGGCCCGCTCCGTGGCGGCGAGGCGGGAGGCCTACCGGCGCCTGGTCGAGGAACAGCGCGCCGAACTCGCCGCCCTGGAGGCCGCCAGGCGCGAGCGGGAACGCGCCGAGGCCGAGGAACTGCGGCGGCGGATCCTCGACGTCAACGTGGACCTGGGCCGCTGGCTCCAGGAGCACAAGGACGAGGGCCTGTCCGCCGAACAGCTCACGGAGCGGTTCGCCGAGGCCCAGCGCGCTGAGGAGGCCTCCAAGGAGAGCGGACGCGAGCGCGTCGCCCGGATGCGCGCGGACTTCGCCCGCAGGGAGCGGGAGCAGGCCGAACGGGAGCGGGAGATCCGCAGGCGGCTGCGCGCCCGCCGCCGCCAGGCCCGGGCCGAGATGCGGGAGGCGATCAGGGCGGACCGGGAGCGGCAGGCCAGGGCGCAGGATCCCGAGCTGGAGGGGGACGACTGAATGGGGGCGCAGTCGCTGGTCTCGGTGCCGGTGGTGCTGCCGCTGCTGGCCGCCGGGCTCAAGCTGGCCATCGGCGGCCGGCAGCGCAGGCTCCAGGCGGTCATCAGCCTGGTCACGCTCACGGCGGTGCTGGCGGTCTCGGTGATCCTGCTGATCGCGGCCGACACCGGCGGGCCGATGGCGGTCGGCGCGGGGGGCTGGGCGCCCCCGGTCGGCATCGCCCTCGTCGCCGACCGGCTCTCCACGCTGATGCTGGTGGTCTCCTCGGCGGTGACGCTGTGCGTGATGGTCTACTCCCTGGCGCAGGCCTACGCCGACCAGGAGTACACCGCCCCGCTGGCGATCTTTCATCCGGCCTACCTCGTCACGGTCGCCGGGGTCTCCGACGCCTTCCTCTCCGGCGACCTGTTCAACCTCTTCGTCGCCTTCGAGATGCTGCTCAGCGGGTCCTACGTGCTGCTCACCTTCGGCGGGACCGAGTCACGCATCCGCGCGGGAGCCACCTACGTGGTGATCGGGCTGGCGTCGTCGCTGCTGTTCCTGGTCGGGATCGCGGTGTCCTACGGGGCGACGGGCACCGTGACGATGGCCCAGCTCGCCGAGCGGTTCCCGGTACTGCCGGGATACCTCAAACTGCTGGTCGAGCTGACGTTGCTGCTGGTCTTCGTGGTCAAGGCCGCGATCTTCCCGCTGTCGGCGTGGCTGCCGGACTCCTATCCGACCGCGCCGGCCCCCGCGACGGCGCTCTTCGCCGGGCTGCTCACCAAGGTCGGCATCTACTCGATCATCCGGCTGGAGGCGCTGCTGTTCCCCGGCGGCCCGGTGAGCGGCCTGCTGATGTGGGCGGCGCTGCTGACCATGCTGGTCGGGGTGTTCGGCGCCGTCGCCCAGACCGACATCAAACGGATGCTCTCCTTCACCCTGGTCAGCCACATCGGCTACATGGTCTTCGGGGTCGGGCTCTCGACCGCCGCGGGCATGGCGGGCGCGGTGTTCTACGTCGTCCACCACATCACCGTGCAGACCGGCCTGTTCCTGGTGACCGGCCTGATCGAGCGCCGTGCGGGCACCACCTCGCTGGACCGGCTGGGCGGCCTGATGAAGCTGGCGCCCGTGATCGCGGTGCTCTTCTTCGTCCCGGCGATGAACCTCGCGGGGATCCCCCCGATGTCGGGCTTCCTGGGCAAGCTGACCCTCGTCCAGGCCGGGGTGGCCGTCGGCGGCCCGCTGCCGCTCACCCTGGTCGCCGGAGGCCTGGTGACCAGCCTGCTCACCCTGTACGCCGTGGCCACGACGTGGAGCAAGGCGTTCTGGCGGGCGCCGCCCGCCGGGATGGTCGAGCAGACCGGGACCGTGCTGGAGGGCGAGGAGCCGTCCGCCATACGGGCGCGCGGCACCGCGGGGATCACCGGCCGCGCGATCGTCACCAGCGTGAGCATGCCGCTGCCCATGCTGGGCTCCGCGACGGCCCTGGTGGCCCTCGGCCTGTCCTACACGGTGCTGGCCGGGCCGCTGTCCGCCCTGACCCGGCGGACCGCCGCCGAGTTGCTGGCCCGCGAGCCGTACGTCGCGGCGGTTCTCGGGAGCCGGAGATGAGGGCGGCGAGGCCGGTGCCGCGCCTGCTGGGCAGGGCCGTTCCTCCGGGGGAGGTGGCCTGGCTCACGCTGGTGTGGCTGCTGCTGTGGGGAGACCTGAGCGTGGGCAACGTGCTCGGCGGCCTGCTGGCCGGGATCGTCATCGTCTGGCTGCTGCCGCTGCCGCTGGTGGACTCCGGGATCCGGGTCCATCCGGTCGCCGCGCTCGTCTTCCTGCTCCGCTTCGCCGGAGACCTGGTGCTCTCCAGCCTCCGGGTCGCGTTCTGGGCGCTGAGGGTGGGCACCCTGCCGCCGGTCGAGGTCGTCGAGGTACGGCTGCGCACCTCGTCGGAGGTCATGACCGTGCTGATCACGGTGGCGTTGTCGGCGCTGCCGGGCAGCCTGGTGCTCGAGGTCGACTTCGAGGGCAGGGGGCTGGTGCTGCACGTGCTCGGGATCGGGGGGACCGGGCAGCGGGTGCGGGAGATCGTCCAGACGGACGTGACGCGCCTGGAGAGAGCCATCGTGGCGGGCTTCGGCACCCCGGAGGACCGGGAGGAACTGCGTTGACGACGGTGTACCTGGTGGTGCTGGCGCTGCTCGGCGGCGCGGCGGCGATGACGCTCGACCGGCTGGTGCGCGGCCCCTCGATGCTGGACAGGGCGGTCGCGCTGGACGTGCTCACCGCCGTGGTCATGTGCGGGGTCGCCGCGGGGACCATGGCGTTCGGACGCTACTCGACGCTGCCGTTGCTGCTGGTGCTGTCGCTGGTGGGGTTCGTCGGGTCGGTCTCCCTGGCCCGGTTCTTCTCCGGGAGGATCCGTTGACCGCGCCGGACACCGTGTCCCCCAACGTGTCCCTCAACGTGTTCCCCAACGAGTCCCCCAGCGTGTCCTCCGGCATGCCACTCGGCATGCCCCCCGGTGTGCCGGGCGCCGTACCGCACGGCGTGCTGGAGACCGTGCCCGCCGGGGTGATGGGCACCGTGCTGGAGTCCGCGGCGGCGGTGTGCGTGCTGCTGGGCGCCGGGCTGGCGTTCGCGGCCGGGATGGGGATGATCAGGTTCCCCGGCACCCTGGCGCGGATGCACCCGGCGACCAAGCCCCAGGTGCTCGGCCTGCAGCTGATCCTGCTGGCCGTGTGGCTGCACCATCCCACCTGGAGGGTCGCCGGGACGCTGCTGCTGACCGGGTTCTTCCAGGTGATCACGGCGACGGTGGCCGCCTACATGGTGGGACGCGCCGCCTACCGGGCCCGTTCGCCGGAGGACGACGACGGCACGGCCGTCCCTCCCGGGAACTCCGGCGAGCTGTGACCCGCGCCCTTCTCCCGCGAACCCCGGCGAAGGCCCCCGCGCCTCCTCCCGCGCCTCCTCACGTGAACCCCGGCGAAGGCTCCGCGCCCTCTCCCCGCCCGGTTCGGCGAAGGCCCCGCGTCCTCTCCATCGGTCCCGGTGGATGACCTGTGTTCTCTCCCTCCCGCCTCGGCGGATGACGTGCGGGGCCTCTGCGGCCGAGCGGCCGGAGCCGTCCGGCGGGGAGCCGTGAACCCTCGCGCGCGAGGGGCTCCCGGCGTACCCTGGCCCGTATGCGCGAGGCACGTGCGGAGGACGCTCGGACCGAGGCCAGAAGACTGATTCGTGACCTGTTCGGTGCGGAGCGACCGGACGCCGTGACCCTGTTCGGCGAGGCGCGGGCCGTACTCGGCGCCGAGCGTGCCGGGCTCTGCGCGGACCTCGCGCGCGGCGTTCCGCTCACCCGCAGGTCGACCGAGATCGCCGCGCTCGCCGCGCTGCTGATCGGCACCCGGGACCTGGGTGAGGAGTGGTGGCGGCGGGCACGCGGGGAGAAGCTGCCCTCGCCGGACGAGGTGCTGCGCACCGCGACCGCGATCGACCCGTGGACCGACCTGACCGTGCTGGAGATGCTGGCCGCCTGGATCGCCGACGACGCCGCCGACGAGGAGTGGGGGCGCCCGTTCGAGGCGACCGACCTGAACTCCTGGCAGGCGGAGGACCGGGTCGAGCTGCCCGAGGACGCGGTGTCGGGCGAGCGGATCCTGGTCTCCTTCGACGTGGGCGGCAGGCTCGACGCGGTCGTGGTCACGCGCGCCGACGGCGAGCTCGGCTCCAACCTGGACTTCGACTCGCTGCGCTACTCCCGTCCCGCCGAGGCGCAGTGGAGCTGGGGCGTGGCGGCGGGACTCGGCCCGCACCGCCTCGACGGCGAGGAGCCCGATCCCTACGCGCAACCGGTCGATCCCGCCGCCGCCGAGATCCTGCGTGCCTGGGCGCTGCGCCACGGGGCCTCGGCCGAGGACGTCGGCGGGGCCTGGCGGGACCGGGGCGACGTCGTCGCCGCGATCGAGCAGGTCGACTGGATGTGGCGCAGCGGCGAGTGGTTCGCCTGGTGGCGCGGGGTGGCGGCCCTGGTCGAGGGGGAGCCGGCCCAGCTGGCCGCCCGTCTGGAGGAGATCACCGCCGCCTGACGACACGGAACCGGCGAGTGCGTGGAGCCGGGGGAGGCCGGAGAACGGGCGGAACCGGTGGGTGTGGCGAGGCAGGGAGGCGAGAGCGGGCGGAACCGGCGGATGTGGCGAGATGGGTGGAATCAGCGGGGCTTTGTGCTGGTTGCAGCGTTCTGTGAAGGTTGAAATCTACTCAGACGTGATCTGTCCCTGGTGTTACATCGGTCATGTCCGCTTCGCCCGCGCCGTCGAGCGCTACCGGGCCAAGGGCGGTGAGGTCGAGGTGGAGCTGCGGCCGTTCCAGCTCGCGCCGGACGCCGAGTCCACCGGCGCCCCGCTCCTGTCGTGGGCGGCGGCCAAGTTCGGCGGGGCCGAGCGGGCCGGGCAGATGTTCGGGCACGTGACCGAGGTCGCCGCGCAGGACGGTCTGGAGATGCGCTTCGAGCACGCCGTCCACGCCAACACCTTCGACGCGCACCGTCTCGTCCAGCTCGCGAGCGAGCAGGGCAAGGGGGAGGAGGCGCTGTACCGTCTCTTCGCCGCCCACTTCACCGACGGTCTCGACGTCGGCTCGCGTGAGGTTCTCGCCGAACTCGCCGGCGAGCTGGGCGTCGAGGCGGACCTCGGCGGCCAGGACGGCGCCGAGACGGTGAGCCGGGAGCTGTCCAGGGCGCGTGCCCTGGGAGTCGGCTCCGTCCCGCTGTTCCTGTTCGAGGGCCAGTTCGCCGTCTCCGGGGCCCAGCCGGAGGACGCGCTGCTCGCCGCGCTGGAGGAGGTCGCCGAGCGGACGGGGCAGGCCCCGGCGGCGGGCCGGGCCGGGGGCGAGGCCTGCGACGACGACGGTTACTGCGCGGTCTGACGCCGGGGGGCGGAGCCGGGGCCGGGCTCGACCCCGGCCCCGCCCGGTTCTGCAAGATGCTCGTCCACCTGCCGGACGGCCGCGGCGCAGAGCACATGCGCGACGCCCTGATCGAAACCGTCCGGACGCCACCGGCTCGTCTCACGTGCCTGCGCGCGGTGTTTCGAGACGTGTCCCGCGGACCTTGGGTCATGAATTTCAGTGTCCGCGTACCTCGAACGGCCCATGACCGCGCACGTGGTCCGGTACGGGTTGAGGCGCGCTCAGCTTTCGGCGATCAGCTTGCGGTACACGTCGTAGGCGGGCTTGGGCTGGTAGCCGCTGGTGGTCAGCCCGAGTTGGGCGGTCGGCTCGGCACGGGCGGAGTCGGCGTCACGCAGGCCGAACAGCTCGTGGTGAGTGACGTTGTGGCCCGTGGCGGCGGCGGCCACCGTACGGATCATGATGTCGAGCCGGGCGGCCTGGTCCTCGGGCGTGCGGTCGGGCCCGGTGGGGGTGCCGTTCTCGGCGATGTGAATGGGCACGTCCGGGCCGAGGTGGGCGCGGGGCATGCTCTGCTCGCGCAGATGGCGCAGTGCGTGCTCGGTGAGCCCGGCCAGGGCGGGTTCGGGCACGGGAGAGAAGGCGTCCGGGTAGAGCCCCAGGCCCACGTAGTCGACGTGGGCTGCGAAGTCGGCGGGTGCGAGAGCCTCCAGATGCGCCCAGAACTCCTCGTCGCCGCCGAGGAACTCGGGCGGTTCGGCGACGGAGAATCCGAGCCGGACGTCACGGTGCCCGGCCGCGTCGAGTAGCCGGCGGGCGTGGCGCGTCCCGGTGGTGAGGGCGTCGAGGACTCCGGGGGAGCTGCCGTCGATCCAGGGCAGTTTGAAGTTCGGCTCCAGGGTGATCTGCAGGAAGCGCGTGATGGCCCCGTATCGGTGAACGGCCTGCTCGATGAAGGCCAGCCAGCCGTCGAGGTCGCGCTCTGTGGGCAGGTAGCACAGGACCAGGTCGAGCCGGCGGTTTCCTGTGCCGTACCACTGGTCGGGCATGGTCAGCTCGCGCATCCGCCGCTCAGGCGCCAGAATCCGTGCCTTCTCGGGGTCCGCGGGCGTTCCCAGGAAGTGCACGTATTCGCGGACGACGAAGGGCCGTCCGCCGCTCAGCCCGCGGACCAGGTCGTCGATGGCCGCGGGGTCGTCGGGCGGGCCCGTCGTGGCCGCCACCTGGTGTGCCGCGTAGATGCCGTACGTCAATCCGCTCATGTCTGTCCCTTCGCCGGCCATGCCAGATCGCCGTCGTCGATGCGCGCGATCAGCGCGCGGATCCATTCCGCCTCGGCGCGCAGCTGGTGCAGGACGAAGGCGACCTCGATCATGGTGATCTCCGGCAAGCCGGGGTCGCCCGCCCGTTCCAGCTCCGCGATCCGTTCCTCCAGTGACTCCCGCCGCTCGCGCAATACGTGCGGGGCCTCGGCCTGGTCGAGCGCGCCGAGATAGGCCAGGGCGTCCACGAACGCCGAGGTGGTCACCTTGGCCTCGCGGATCTGCCGCCGCACCCGTTCCTTGAAGACGTTCCAGCCCTGATCGGTCAGGGCGTAGACGGTGCGCGCCGGGCGGTTGCCCATCTGCTCGACGCCGGTCGGGGCCACCCATCCGGCGGCCTCCAGCGACCGTACGAGCGTGTAGACGGAGCCGCTCTTGGCGTTCAGGTACGGATAGCGCTCGTTGAGCGCGACCGCCAGCGCGTATTGGTGCATCGGCTGCTCCACCAGGAGGCCGAGCAGCCGCAGGGTCAGTGGATTCTCCACCGCGGTCAAGGGCATGCCCGAATACTATCATTCGTATACGGGTATATGTGGACAGAGGTCTGCGACTCGCCGGAGGAACGTGTCCGTTTTCGTCTCGCAAGCACCGGGGCGAGGGCGACTCTGCCGAACGGCGAAAGGAGACTCGGCTGCGGCGCCGCAGCCGAGCCTCCCGTCAGGTCTCTCGTCGCCGGCAGCCGATCACCGTGTTGCGACGACTCCTGGAACGCGCCTTCGGGCCGGCGGCTTCGGGGTCAGTCCTGGCCCAGGGAACCGGAACGGTAGTGACGGCGGCAGAGGACCTGGTAGCGGATCGGGGCGTCGCCGATGTCGCCGATGACCACCTGCTCACCGGTGCGGACCAACGCGCCGCCGACCACGCGGGCGTTCAGCCGGCCCGGCCTGCCGCACCAGCACAGCACCTCGACCTGCAGGCGGCTGATCTCGTCGGCGAGCTCGAACAGGCGCTGGGCGGCGGGAAACATCTGTGACCGGAAGTCCGAGGCCAGGCCGAAGGCGTAGACGTCGATGCCGAAGTCGTCGGTGAGGTCGGCGAGCTGCTCGATCTGGGCGACGGTGTAGAAGCAGGCCTCGTCGCAGATCACGTAGTCGACACGCTCGTGTTTCCGGACCAGCGCCACCAGGTCGAGGTCGTCCACGACCTCGACGGCGTCGCTGCCCAGGCCTATCCGGCTGGTCACCCTGGGGCCGCCCGAGCGGTCGTGCTTGGTCAGCACCAGACCGTGCCTGCCCTGACGGCGGTGGTTGTAGTTCATCTGCAGGGCCAGCGTGGACTTGCCGCAGTCCATCGGGCCAAAGTAGAAACGCAGCACTCCGTCCCGGGTTCGGGCGGGGGCGGCGGACAGTGCGGACAGTTCGGTCACGGGGCGCCAGCCTAGTGGTTCGAATGTGAAGGTTTGGGCGGACGGTGCGCTGGTAGGAGTGTCGGATCCCCCGCTAAACCCCTAACTTGGCTTGACTGCGGAAAGCGTGGGAGATTCGTGCTGGCTCTATCAAGAAGTGGGAGAACCCATGACGACCACCAACAACTCTGCTCCGCCCGTCAACAAGAACCCTGCCAACAAGACCCCCGCGGTGACGCCCTCCGTCCCGCCCCCCGCCGCCGCGACCGGTGAGACCGTCGAGATCCCCATGGCGCTCGCGGCGATGATGACCGAGGACGAGGCGGTGGCCGCCAAGGCGGAGGCGGCCCGCTGGCGCTACGGGTTCTACGTCGTCGTCACGGGCCTGGTGGTCATCCTGGCCGCCTTCGTGGTGATCGTGATGCGCGGAGGCGACTCGACGGCTCCGTTCGCCGGACTCGTCGGCGTCTCCGGGGCGATCATCGGCGCCTACTTCGGCGTGCAGGTCGGCCAGTCCGGCAAGGACAGGGTCGAGGCCGAGCTGCGCCGTACCAGCGAGATGGCCATCCGGCTGGCCGCCAAGGTGCACGCCCACGACGCCGACTCGGTGATCGGCTCCACCATGGGCCCCCGCCGCCGCTGATCGCCGGGGGCCGTTCGCCGGGCCGGGTCACGTCCGGAGATCGAGCGGCGAGTGGTCCGGGTCCTCTGGGGCGATCGCGTAGCCGGGCACGGACGGCCACCGGACCGTCAGCACCGCCGACTCCTCTCCGCCGTCCAGGAGCGGTCGCCCCCCATCCCCGCATGGCGTGGTCGTCCTGCTGTTCCAGCAGGGCGCTGCGGCCCGGGAGCCCGACGCGGAAGCGGCCGCTGACGAGCACCAGGAGCGCCGTCCGCTCCTCACCTCGCACCTACTGCGCCCGCCGTACGAATCACGGCGAAATACCTTATGGCGCGAGCTCTCAACCACCGCGGGCCGTTCACCGCCGCGTGGAAGATCTACCCAGACCTTCCGTACGGCCGCCACGGCCCTGGCGTGGGCCGGGTAGATCATGCATGCGGGAGCGGTAGCCCACCCAGTACACGGAAGCGCGAGATGACCACATCACACAGCCACGCGTGGCGAGTGTCGCTCGGCTGCCTCCTGGCGTTGTGCCTGCTGTCGACGGCCTGCAATCCCGCCCGGCGGGAGTCGCCCCTGCCCACTGGCACCTCGAACCGGGAGGGCTTGGTCGACGGCCAGGTCGGCCCGATGCGGCTGGTGCACGTCCACATTCTGGCCCCGCCCATGGACCAACAGAAGGCCGGCGACGACCTGGGCCTGTACCTGACCCTGGTCAACGAGAGCGACCAGGAGCAGAAGCTCGACGGCGTCAGCACCGTGCACGCCAAGAAGGTCGTCTACCGCGCCGGCCCGGGCGCTCCGCGGCAGGACGTGAACGTGACGATCCCCGCACGCGCCACTGTCTCGCTCCAGGAAGGGCATAATCGGCCGCACCTGGAGGTCCTGGACATCGACCGCCCGCTCGGGGCCACCCCGATCGACGTCACGTTCCGCTTCTCGACCGGCACGATCACCCTGCGCATCCCGGTGCTGCCGCTGTCGCACGGAGCCGGGACGCCCACGCCGGCCCCCAGCTAGCCGAGGTGGATCAGGGAGGATGTCGGCGTCGTCGCCGACCTGCTACCTCACCAGGCCCGGCCGGACCGGTAATCAGGCCGCGTCCATCGGAACGGCCGGCGGCGACAGCGCGTCCCCCGCGGGCTCGTTGACGCCACTGGCCGTTCGTCGGCGGACAGGTCACCTCGTCCAGACGGGTTCGCCGTCGACGAGGGTCAGGTCGACGCGCGTCCGGCTGATCTCGTCGAGCACGGTCTCGTCGAGGCGCCGGTCGAGGACCACGATGTCGGCACGGCTGCCGGGCTCCAGCGTGCCGGCCTCGTGCTCGCGCCGCAGCGCGTGGGCCGACCCCGCCGTGGCCGCCCGCAGCGCCGAGCGCAGGCTGATCGCCTCCTCGGGCTCGAAGAGCGGGGCGCCGGGCTCGCCGGGGTGGCACCGGTTGACGGCGACGTGGATCCAGTCCATCGGGTTGGGCGTGCTGACCGGCCAGTCGCTGCCGAACGCCAGCCGTACCCCGGCCTCCTGGAGCGTGCGGAAGCGGTACTGCAGGCCCGCCAGCTCACCGGGCAGGTACGGCAGCGTCAGGTCGAGCATCTGCGGGTCGGCCTGCGCCCAGTACGGCTGGACGTTCGCGATCACGTCGAGGGCGGCCATCCGCGCGATGCCCCGGTCGTCGGCGATCTGCAGGTGCGCGAGCTGGTGGCGCCGGTCACGGGGCCCGTTGGCGCGGTGCGCCGCCGCCACCAGGTCGAGGCACTCGGTGACCGCCCGGTCGCCGATGGCGTGGAAGTGCAGGTCGAAGCCCGCCGCGTCCATCCTCGGCACCTCCCTGGCCAGGTCGGCGTGGTCGAAGAACGTCAGGCCGGTACCGGCGCCCTCGACGCCGACGTACGGGCGTGACAGCGCGGCCGTGTGGGTCTCGCACACCCCGTCGTACATGATCTTGATGGCGGTGCAGGCGAACCGCGACCCCGGCACGCAGCCGCGGCGCCGCTCGATCAGCTCGCCGAGGGTGTCCTCATCGGCGTCGCGCGGCCACCACAGGGCGCCGGTGACCCGCGCCCTGAGACTGTCGTCGGCCGCGGCGCGGCGGTAGACGTCGTAGATGTCGGTCGTGGGCACGAAGGGCCCGACGATGGCGTCCTGCCACGACGTCACGCCGTAGGAGAACATCCGGCGCTGGGCCTCCAGCAGGCCGCGCCGCAGCCCGTCGGCGTCCACCGGCGGGACCAGGTCGGAGACGAGCTGCATGGCCGACTCGTGGAGCAGTCCGGTCGGTGTGCCGTCGGCGTCGCGATCGACACGGCCCCCGGGCGGGGGCGTGCGCAGCAGCTCGGGCGCCACCCGGTCGAGCGCCGCCGTACTGACCCAGGCGCTGTGGCCGTCGCGGTTGGCCAGGTAGACAGGGCGGCCGGAGCAGGCGTCGTCGAGCTCCTGCCGGGTCGCGGGCCGTCCGGCGAAGTGGGGCAGCGCCCAGCCCCGGCCGAGGATCCACTCCTCGTCCGGGTGGCTGCGCGCGTAGTCGGCCACGGTGCGCAGCACGTCGTCGCGGCTCTCACAGGCGGTGAGGTCGCACCGCAGCAGCTCGACCCCCGACTCGGGCACGTGCACGTGGGAGTCGGCGAACGCGGGCAGCACCGAGCGGCCCCCGGCGTCCAGCACCCGGGTTCCGGCAGGGGCCGAGAGGGCCGAGGGGGCCGTCGCCCCGGACGGGGCGACGGCCGCGACGCGGCCGTCCGCGACGAGGATCGACCACGAGGTCTCCTCCCGCTCGGCCAGGGGCAGGTGGGCGTTGCGGATCAGCAGGTTTCCCGCCATAGCGGAACCTCTCGCTCTCTGCGTCTGGGAGGCCTCTGTGTCTGGGAGGCCTCTGCGTCTGGGAGGCAGCCGACGCGTCCAGGGGTCAGCCGACGCCGGACAGGGTCTTGACGGCGTCCTTCTTGGAGGCGCCGCCGCGCCGGAGTACGAGCGCCACGGCGGTCAGCGCGACCAGGGTCATCAGCAGCATCACCGCCGACATCGCGGCGAGCTCGGGACGCAGTCCCGCGCGGACCGCGCCGAACACGTACACCGGCCACGGCGTCGACCCGGAGACCTGGACGAACGCCGAGATGATCGTGTTGTCGAGGCTGAGGGTGAACGCCATCAGGGCGCCGGCCAGCACGGAGGGGAGCAGCAGCGGCAGGGTGATCTGGCGGAAACGCCGCAGGGGCGGCGCGTACAGGTCGGCGGCGGCCTCCTCCAGCGAGGAGTCCATGCCCTGCATCCGGGCGCGCACCAGGAAGGTCACCACCGCGGTGGCGAACAGCGAGTGGGCGACGACGAGCCGGACCCATCCGCTGTTGAAGATCGCCAGCCCCTGGTCGACTCCGAGCGAGACGAACCACGGGAGCAGCGCCACGCCGGAGACGATCTCCGGAGTGACCAGCACCAGGACGAGCAGCGCGGTGACCAGCCGCCCGGTCCTCCCCGTACGGCGCGCCAGGGCGTAGCCGCACAGCGTGCCGAGCACCATGGCGACCACCGCCGCGCCGGCCGCCGCCCGCACGGACACCGACACCGCCGAGAGGATCTCCTCGTTGGACAGCGCCGCGGAGTAGGCGTCGAACCCGAAACCCTCCCACGAGGCCAGCAGCCGCCCGCTGTTGAACGAGTAGGCGACGATGACGACGATCGGGGTGAACAGGAACGCCAGCACGAGCACGCCCCACACACCCAGGGCCCGGTCTGTCGTCGGCCTCGCGCTCATGCGGGGCTCCCTTCCGCGATACCGCCGATCTCGACGCGGCGCCTGCGGGTGAGAAGCCACGTGCACACGGCGCCGATCACGGCCGTGGCCAGGATCGTCGCGGCGATGACGAGGATCAGCACGACCGCCATCGCCGAGCCGAGCGCCCAGTTCTGGGCCTGCTGGAACTGACTGGCGACGAGCTGCCCGATCATGTTGCCGCGCGCGCCGCCCAGGACGGACGCGGTGATGTAGTCGCCCATGAGCGGGATGAAGACCAGCAGCAGCCCGGCGGCGATCCCCGGCCGGGCGAGCGGCAACGTGATCTGCGTCATCGTCCGCCACCGGTTCGCGCCCAGGTCCTTGCTGGCCTCGCGCAGCGAGCCGTCGACCCGGTCCAGTGCGACGTACAGCGGAAGGATCATCATGGGGAGGTAGTTGTAGACGACGCCCAGCAGTACGGCGCCGCGGGTGAAGAGCATCGAGAACGGCGCGTCGATCAGCCCGAGGCCCTGCAGCGCCTGAGAGGCGAAGCCCTCGGGCGACAGGACCACCTGCCAGCCGATCGTCCGGATCAGGAAGTTGGTCCAGAACGGTACGAGCACGAGGGCCAGCACGAGGAAGCGCCGCTCCGGCCGCACCTTGACGGCCAGCCAGTAGGCGAACGGCAGGCCGATCGCCAGGCAGAGCGCGGTACCGGCCAGGCCGATGCGCAGCGTGTTCGCGAAGCTCGCCAGGAACGTGTCGCCGAGCGCCTCACGGTATCGGTCCAGCGTCAGCACGTCGTTGGCGTGCGTCTGGTACAGCCCCGGCTTGCGGCCGAGGGAGTACCAGAACACCAGCCCGACCGGGGCGACGAAGAACAGCGCGATCCACGCCAGGGCGGGTACGGAGAGCAGGCCCGCGGGGCCCGCCCGCCGTACCGCGCCCGGACCGCGACGGCGTGGGCTCATGCGCCGGCCTTGGCCTTCATCTTGTTGACGATGGCCATGCGCCGCTCCTGGGCGTCGTTGATGACCCCGGTGTACATCGTCGTGAGCTGCTCGGCGGACGGGAAGATCACGTCGAGCAGTCCGAGCTTGAGCTTCTTGGCCTCGTCCTCGCTGCCGGTGACGCCGGTGCCGTAGCCCACGAAGTCGATCTGCTTGATGGCCACCGCCGGGTCGAGCACGTGGTTGATCAGCCGGTGGGCGGCGTCGGCGTTCTGACTGCCCTTGACGATCGCCCAGTTGTCCATCCAGAGGTTGGTCTTGGGGCCGGGCAGGACCCACTTCCACCGGTCCTGCTCGTTGGCGGCGAGGATGCCGCGCCGGGCGTCGCCGTTCCAGCAGTGCATGAGGGCGTGGGTGCCCTGCGGGATCGCGCTGCTGCCGGGCGAGGAGTCGAACGCGGCGATGTGCCGGGCGAGCGTGTCGACCAGGAAGGTCTCGATGGCGTCGAGCTGGGCGGTGTCGGTCGTGCTCTGGTGCCACCCCCTGGCGAAGCAGAGCATGGCGCAGATCTCCCCCGGGTCGTCGACGAGCGAGGTCTTGCCGCTGGCCTCCTTCGAGGCGGCGTCGAAGAAGTCGTCCCAGGTCTTCAGGTCGCGCTTGATGACCTTGGTGTCGTAGACGAAGCCGGTGGTCCCCCAGTACTTGGTGACCGTGTACTTGTTGCCCTTGTCCCACTCCTGGTCCTGGAAGGCCTTGTCGAGGTTGACGAGGTTGGGCAGCTTGGTGTGGTCCAGCTCCTCCAGCAGGCCGTTCGCGGCCATCTGCGGCACGAAGACGCCGGTGGGGATGACGATGTCGTAGCCGCTCGTGCCCTTGGCCGCCGCCAGCTTCGCGATCATCTCCTCGTTGGAGCTGTAGGAGTCGACGAGCACCTTGGGGCCGTACTTCGCGGTGAAGTCCGCGAGCACCTTCGGGTCGTCGTAGGCGCTCCACGAGTAGGCGCGCAGGTTCGCGGTGGCCTGCCCCGAGCCGCTGCTGCCGCTGCTGCTGCCGGTGGAGGTGGAGAATCCGCAGGCGGTCAGCACGGGGGCTCCGGCGACGGCGGCCAGACCCGCGAGGAAGGTACGGCGGGGCAGGCCGGCCACACGCGCGGCGGGCGCCAGCAGGCGGGGAGTCTCGTCGTGGTTCACTGGGCGCTTCCAATCGTGTCGCTGTGGCCGCCTTCGGCGGGGAATACGTGGACGTCGGCGGGGGTCCAGGAGCACCGGACCCGGGTGCCGGCGGAGATGCGGCCGGCCTGGCGGCGGGGCACCCGGGCAAGCAGCTCGTGGCCCGCGTCGCTGTGCACGACGTACTGGAGGACGTCGCCGAGCAGGGAGACCGCGGCGACGGTCCCCGGCAGGGCGTTGACCGGCGCGGTGCCGCCCTGCGCGGTACCGTCCTGCACGGAGCCGCCCTGCGCGGTGCCGTCCGCTCGTGCCGGTGGCGTCTCGGTGACGACGACGGCCTCGGGCCGTACCGCGGCGCGCACCGCCCGCCCGGATCCGGGCACCGGCGCCGCGGGCACGACCGTGGCACCGGCGATCTCGATCGCCCGGCCGCCGTCGGCGAGAGTGCCGGGCAGGAAGTTCTGCTGGCCGATGAAGCCGGCGACGAAGGCGGTGGCCGGGTTCTCGTAGATGGTGTACGGGTCGGCGATCTGCTCGATCCGGCCGTTCAGCATGACGGCGACCCGGTCGCTCATCGACAGGGCCTCCTCCTGGTCGTGCGTGACGAAGACGAACGTCGTGCCGAGGCGGCTCTGCAGAAGCTTGAGCTCGACCTGCATGTCCTCGCGGAGCTTGCGGTCGAGGGCGCCCAGGGGCTCGTCGAGGAGCAGCACGCTGGGCCGGTTGACCAGGGCGCGGGCGAGGGCGACGCGCTGCTGCTGGCCACCGGAGAGCTGTGCGGGCCTGCGGTCGGCGAAGCGCGTCATCTGCACCATGTCGAGGGCCTCGGACACCCGGGGGCGGATCTGCGCCCGGTCGACGCCCCGGCGCTGGCGCAGGCCGTAGGCGACGTTCTCGGCGACGCTCATGTGCGGGAAGAGCGCGTACGACTGGAAGACGGTGTTGATGTCGCGCTTGTGCGGCGGCAGGTGCTGCACGGCGGCGCCCGAGATGAGGATCTCACCGCGTTCGGGCTGCTCGAAGCCGGCGAGCATGCGCAGGGTGGTCGTCTTGCCGCATCCCGACGGGCCGAGCAGGGACAGGAACTCCCCGGGTTTCACCGACAGGTCGAGGTCGTCGACGACGGTCAGGGCGCCGAAGCTCTTGGTGACCCCGCGGAGATCGACGGAGCCTTTTCCGGTGCCGGTGCCGGTGCCGGTGCCGGTACTGGCATCGGTGGCCTGTCCGGTGACGGACGGCGAAGTGGAGCTCATACGACCTCCCTCTCGGTCGGGGCCAGAACGCCCATCGCCTGCTCGACGATGCGCTCGGCGGGGGCGACGAAGTCGACGGTGAGACCGGGCTCGCCGTCGCCGAGGGGTTCGAGCGCGGCGTACTGCGCGGCGACGAGGGAGACCGGCATGAAGTGCCCCTCGCGGTCGCCGACCCGCGCGGCGGCGACGTCGGCGGGACCGGACAGGTACAGGAACCACACCCCGGGCGCCTGGGCGCACAGGGCGTCGCGGTAGGAGCGCTTGAGCGCCGAACAGCTCACCACGCCACCGGTCGCGCCGCGCGCGGCGAGCCAGGCGCCGATCTCGCGGAGCCAGGGCTCCCGGTCGTCGTCGTCCAGCGGCTCACCGGCGCTCATCTTGGCGACGTTGGTCTCGCTGTGGAACGCGTCGGCGTCGGCGTAGGCGACGCCGAGGGCGTCGGCCAGCGCCTGGCCGATGGTCGTCTTGCCGGCGCCGGTCACGCCCATCACGACAACCAAAGGTGTTACATATTCTGCAACTCTCATCGCGATCCTGATCCATGGTGGGATGATGTCCGAGAATACTCGTTGATAAGTATGATCAAAATCAATACCTACGACAATAAAGCATACGAATCAGAAGGGCGGCAGCGTGCTCGACGGATCGGACACACCGCAACCAGCCGACCGTTCCGGGGGTTTGCATGACCACGTGCTGGACCGGCTGGGCCTGGCGATCGTCTCGGGGGAGACACCCGAGGGCGAGGTGCTGCGCATCGAGCGCCTTGAGGAGACGCTCGGGGTGTCGCGCACGGTCATGCGCGAGGCCGTACGGGTGCTGGAGTCGATGCAGATGGTGGCCAGCAGGCGCCGCATCGGCGTCACCGTGCTGCCCCGCCCGCAGTGGAACCTCTTCGATCCCCGGATCATCAGATGGCGGCTGGCGGGACCCGATCGCATGGCCCAGCTGGAGTCGCTGAGCCAGCTGCGCTGCGGCCTCGAACCGGTCGCCGCCTCACTCGCGGCCACGCGGTGCACGCCCGAGCAGTGCGGCACGCTCATGTCGGCGGTCATCGGCATGTCCGTGACGGCGAAGCGGGGCGACCTCGACGCCTACCTGGAACACGACATCGCCTTCCACCGCACGATCCTCGAGGCGTCCGGCAACGAGATGTTCTCGGCGCTGTCACAGGTCGTGGCGGAGGTCCTCGCCGGCCGCACCCACCACAACCTCATGCCCGCCGAACCCGAGGCGGCCGCGATCCGCATGCACGCCGACGTGGCCGAGGCGATCCAGCTGGGCAGGCCTCGCGCGGCCGAGACGGCGATGCGCGCGATCGTGCTGGAGTCGATCGAGGCGATGTCGCTGAACACCGGGGTGGACGGCGAGCCCGGCTGAACCCCGTCCCCGGCGCTCCGTCTCCCGCCGCCCCGGGTCCCTCTCCGTCGTCCCCCGCCCGCGGATCACGCGGGCGCGCGGCCAACAGTGCCCAAGGGGCCGGTACGGCTTCGGCAGGGTCCGCCGATTTGAGAGCGGAGCGTAACTGGGTAGATCCGGGGGCATGCACAGCGTCCGTATCGGGGTCGACACCGGGGGCACGTTCACCGACGTGGTCGCGGTGAACGAGCAGACCGGTGAGATCACCACGACCAAGACTCCCTCGACGCCCGCCGCTCCGGCGGACGGCTTCATGGAAGGGGTGCGCAAAGTCCTCCGGAAGGCCGGGCTCGGGGCCGGCCCGGAGGCGGCGGAAGCAGACCTGGAGGCGGTGTCGGCGATCGTGCACGGCACCACCGTCGCCACCAACCAGCTCCTCGAGGACCGCATCGCCGACCTGGGCTTCGTGACCACCGAGGGGTTCGAGTTCGTGCTGGAGATCGCCCGGCAGAGCGTCCCCGACGGCTACGGCAACTCCTACTTCTGGGTCAAACCGCCGAGGATCGTCCCGGTGCACCGGGTCAGGACGGTCGGCGGGCGCCTGGACCACACCGGCGCCGAGGTCAGGCCGTTCGACGAGGCGCAGGCGGTGGCGGCGGCCAGGTGGTTCAGGCAGCGGGGGATCACCGCGATCGGCGTGTGCTTCCTGCACTCCTACGCCGATCCCGGACACGAGCTGCGGATGCGCGAGGTCCTCGCCCGCGAGCACCCCGACGCCGTCGTCTCGATCTCCAGCGACGTGCTGCGCGAGTACCGCGAGTACGAGCGATCCGTCACGACCCTGGTGGACGCCGCCGTCAAGCCCGTCATGCGCCGCTACATCGCCGACCTGTCCGGCCGCCTCGGGGAGGCGGGCCGTGCGGCGGCCGGCGGTGCGGCGCGGGACGGCGGCGGTGCCGTGGCGGGGGCCGGCGGTGCGGTGCCGGGTGGTGGCGCCGTACCGGCGGCCGGGGTGCCGTTCTCGGTGATGAAGAGCAACGGCGGAGTGCTGTCGGCGGCCGAGGTCGTGCACCAGCCCATCACCACGGTCCTGTCGGGCCCGGCCGCGGGCGCGCTCGGCGCCGCGCTGATCGCGTCCACCGCCGGGCACCCCTCGGTGATCACCCTGGACGGCGGCGGCACCTCGACCGACGTCGCGGTCGTGGTCGACGGTGAGCCCTCGCTGACCACCGAGGGCAGCGTCGGCCGTTACCCCTGCAAGATCCCGATGATCGACATCGTGACCGTCGGCGCGGGCGGCGGATCCGTCGCGTGGATCTCGCCGGAGGGCACGCCGAAGGTCGGACCCCGCTCCGCCGGGGCCGACCCGGGGCCGCTCTGCTACGGCAGGGGCGGTACCGAGGTCACCGTCACCGACGCGCACGTCTTCCTGGGACGGATCCCGCCGCACCTGCTCGGCGGGGAGATACCGCTCGACGTCGACGCCGCCCGGAGGGGGATCGAGGCGCTGGCGGGCGAGATCGGGCTGACCCCGGAGCGGGCCGCGGCCGGGATCCTGGAGATCAGCGCGTTCAACCAGTCCAACGCGATCCGCAGGATCACCGTGAAACGGGGCCTGGACGTGCGTGACTTCCCCATGGTCGCCTTCGGCGGCTCGGGACCCCTGCTGGTCTGCCGGCTGATCGACATCCTCGGCCTGCCGTCGGTGATCGTCCCGCCGGATCCGGGCAACGTCTCGGCGTTCGGCCTGCTCACGGTCGACGTCAAGAACGACTACGTGCGCACCTTCGTCACCGGGGACCTCTCCCTCGACGCCGCCGCCGCCGTCTTCGGCGAGCTGGAGGGGCAGGCGGCCGAGGCGCTCGGCCGCGAGGGGTTCGCCGCCGAGCGGCACGTCTACGCGCGCAGCGCCGACCTGCGCTACCACGGCCAGGCCTACGAGGTCAGGGTGCCCGCCCCGGCCGGACCGCTGGACGAGGCGTGGCGCGCCGAGGTGCTCGGCCGCTTCCACGAGGCGCACCGGCGGCTCTACGGGTACGGCTACCGCGACGACCCCCGGCACCGCGTCGAGTGGGTCAACCTCCGCGTCTCCGGCATCGGTCCCATCGACCGCCCCGTCATCGGGCGCAGGCCGTACGGCACCGCCCGCCCCCGCCCCGCCGGGACCCGCGAGGTCTTCTACGACGAGTGGGGCCCGGCCCCGATCCACCGCCGCGCCGACCTGGCACCGGGGGCGACGGTCCCCGGTCCCGCGGTCGTAGAGGAGTACGGCTCGACGCTTCCCGTGCATCCCGGCTTCACGGCGACCGCGGACGAGTTCGGAAACCTGGAGGTGCGCCGTACCGGGCACGAGGGACGGAGCGGCCGGTGAGGGAGGACGGGATGGGAGCCGGAGAGAGGGACGAAGAGGTGCGGAGCACGGACGGGACCCGCGGGAAGACGGACGCGGGCCCGCGGCGGCCGGGAGGCGCGGAGCGCCGGGCGAACGCGGGCGGGCGGGCGGCGGGCGGCGCCGACCCGGTGCTGGTGGAGATCGTCGAGGGGACCCTCGCGTCGGTCGAGAAGGAGGTCGAGACCGCCATCGCGCGCACCGCGCGCTCCCCGATGATCCGCGACGCCCACGACTTCCGCGCCGGCATCCACGACGTACGGCTGCGCAAACTGACCGGCAGGTCCTACTCGGCGCTGGTCCAGCCCGTCGTGCGGGACTTCCCGATCGAGGAGATGAGACAGGGCGACGTGTTCTTCCACAACGACGTCTACCTGTCCGAGGGCGGCATCGGCCACCTGCCCGACCTGTGCGTCACGGTCCCGGTCTTCCACGGCGGCGCGGTCGTGGCGTTCGTGCAGGCGTTCGGGCACCACGACGACATCGGCGGGGCGGTGCCCGGGTCCATGCCCTCGCACGCGCGCAGCGTGTTCGAGGAGGGACTGATGGTCCCGCCGATCAGGCTGTGGGACGCGGGCGTGCCGAACGGGGCGGCGCTCACGATCATGACGCGGAACTCCCGGATGCCCGACTCGCTGGCTGGTGACCTGGACGCCGAGTGCTCGGCCTGCCTGATGGGCGCGCGGCGGCTGGCGGAGTTGTTCGACCGCTACGGGCGCGAGGCGGTCGAGGCCTGCTTCGACGCGATCATCGCCAGGACCACCGAGACGTTCCGCAGGGAACTGCTGGCGAGGATCCCCGAGGGCACGCACGTGTGGGAGGACTACGCCGAGCACGACGGCGTCGACGCGCCGCGCCTGCACACCCAGCGGATCACCCTGACCGTCGACCACTCGGCGCCCGCGCCGCTGCTCATCGACTTCACCGGAACGTCGCCGCAGGCCAAGGGGCCGATCAACCACGCGGGCGACTACGCCGACGGGGTGTTCCTGAAGAAGTGGCTCGCGCCGATCCTGCGCAACCTGGCCGAGACCCCGGAGCGGATGGCCGAGCTGGACGTCAACGAGGGCGTCGTGCCGCTCGTCGAGATGCGCTTCCCGGAAAAGGGGACGCTGCTCACCCCGATCTTCCCGGCCCCCACGAACGCCAGGACGTTCGTGATCCTGCGGCTGCTGGGGGTGCTGGCGGGTGTCCTGGCCAAGGCCACCGGCGGCCGGATGCCCGCCGACCAGGAGACCATCCGCTACACCGGCGTGTACGGCGACGACGCCGACGGCGGGCCGTACCTGATGCGGGAGGTCCTCGGCGGCGGCTCGGGAGGACGGTGGTACGCCGACGGCGAGGACACCATCCACGTCGTGCCCGACTCGCGCAACATCCCGGTCGAGTTCGCCGAGTCCCGCTGGCCGTTCCTGGTCGAACGGCTCGGCCTGGCCGTCGACTCCGGCGGGCCCGGTCTCCACCGGGGCGGTCTCGGCTACGACAAGCACCTGCGGATGCTCCGTGACGCCTCGTTCATGTCCATCGCGGACCGGTCCATCCTGTCCTGCTGGGGCGTGAACGGCGGCCGTGCGGGACGGCCGTTCCTCGTGGAGATCGAGGGCAGGGCGATGGAGGGCCTGGTCGACGACTCGCCGGTCCGCGCGGGCGAGGTCATCCGGATCCGCACGACCGGGGGCGGCGGATGGGGCTCCCCGCTGGAGCGCGACCCGGCCCTGGTGGCCGCCGACGTCCGCGACGGCAAGGTCTCGCCGGCGGGGGCCCGCGACGACTACGGCGTCGTCCTGCGCGGCCCCCGCGACGACCTCCGGGTGGACGCCGAGGCCACCGCCTCGCGCCGGGCCGAGCTGCGCGCCCGCGCGGGGGACGGGGCGTCGTTCTTCGACCGGGGGCCCGGTTTCCCCTCGCTGTCGGGCGGGGCGCCGTACGCCGAGGTCGACCTGACGTGATCCGGTACGGGCTCGGCGGAGGGCAAGGCTTGCGAATTCGGCGGCGGGAGGGTTCGCTGGGGACATGCCTTCGACGATCACCGCGGTACGGCACGGTCAGAGCGAGTCCAACGTCGCCTTCGCCAGGGCCGAGGCGGACGGGGTCGCCGTCGTCCTGACGGGTCTCGACGAGGACGTCCCGCTCACCCTGTTCGGCCGCGGGCAGGCCACCGCGCTGGGCAGGCGCCTGGCGGAGGGGGAGGCGCCCGAGGTGGTGTGGTGCTCGCCGTACCTGCGGGCCGTGCAGACCTGGGAGCTGGCGGCCGCCCACCTGGACGCGAGCCCGGAGGTGCGGTTGGACGCCCGGCTCGGAGACCGCAGGATGGGCCGCCTGGCGGGGATGAACCTGGCCGCGATCAGGGAGAGCTTCCCGGAGGAGGCCGATCGGCTGCTGCGGTCGGAGCACACCTACCGCGCGCCCGACGGGGAGAGCTTCTCCGACGTCGCCGACCGGGTGCGCGAGGTGGTGGCGGCCATGCGCGCCGAGTGCGCCGGGCGGCGGGTGCTGGTCGTCGCGCACGACACCGTGGTGCTGATGTTCAAGCACGTCATCGAGGGGATTCCGCTGGACTCCGTGGTGGTGTTCGCCCCGGTGCTGAACGCCTCGCTCTCCGTCTGGCGGGGATCGCGGCCGGAGATCTTCAACGACGATGCCCACCTTCGTGACATAACGGTCTGACCTATTCCCCGCTTCCCATTGACTGGCGCGCCGTCCTGCGGTCTGCTGCGCTAGGCGCCGGTGATTGTCTCCGGCGGGGTTCGAGGAGGGGCTCATGCGTCCGCGCGCGGTGATGGCCAGTCTCGTGCTGGCCGTGGCGTCGGCGTTCACCACCCCTCCGCCGGTCGTGCCCGTCCTGGCCCCCGCCCCCATCTCCGGTTCGGCAGACATCGCCACGGCCTCCACTCCCGCCCCCGCTCTCGGCTCTGCCTCCGCCTCTACCTCCGCCTCCGGTCTCGGCCCCGCCGAGATCCTCACGGCTCCGGCGCCGCGGTCCGCGGCCGGGTGCGACCCGATCGCGGGCGCCCAGTGCCTGCTGCCCTTCCCCAACGACTGGTTCACCGTGAACGCGCGCACCGGCACCGGGCTGCGGGTCGCCCTCTCCGCGGACGCCATGCCCCGCAACGCGGCCGGCACCCCGGTCGATCCGGCGCGCTGGAACACGGCCGACGGTTTCTCCCCGGGCTCCATGCTGCTGGCGCAGGTGCCGGGCCTCGACCTCGTCAGGACCGGTGCCGCGCCCGTCACCGACATCGGGTGGTCCCTGCGCCGCGACGCCCCCATCGTGATCGTCGACACCACGACGGGGGAGCGCTGGCCGTACTGGGCCGAGCTCGACGCGGGCGCCGCCGATCCCGCCAGGCGGGCGCTGATCGTCAGACCGGCCAGGAACTTCAGCGAGGGTCACCGCTACGCCGTCGCGCTGCGCGGGCTGAAGGACGCCGCGGGCCGGGACATTCCGGCCACGGAGACCTTCACCAGGCTGCTGGGCGCGGAGCTCCCCCCGGACGATCCGCTCGCGGGACGGCAGCGCGCGCTCCACCGGACGCTCGAGGACCTCGCCAGGGCGGGGGTCGACGCACGGGGGATCAACCTCGCCTGGGACTTCACCGTGGCCGGCCAGCAGGGCATCGCCGGTCCCGTGCTGAGCATGCGCGACCAGGCCCTGCGCGCCCTCAAGGGCGGCTCGCCGCGCTTCACGGTCGACTCCGTCACCGACCTCACCCCGGAGCGGGACCCCGACATCGCCCGTGAGATCGCCGGCGAGATCACGGTCCCCAACTACCTCGACAAGCCGGGCGGCCCGCCGGGATCGAGCCTCAACCGGGGAGCGGACGGGCTGCCGCGCCCGCTCGGCGACGGCGACACGCTGAAGGCGCGCTACCAGTGCGTGATCCCGCGCTCGGCGTTCAGCAGGCCCGCACGCCTGGCGCTGTACGGCCACGGCCTCCTCGGCAAGGCGACCGAGGTGCGCGCCCGCGACGTACGGGCGATGGCCGGGCAGCAGGGCTTCGCCTTCTGCGCCACCAAGTGGATCGGCATGTCCGACGAGGACGTCCAGAACGTGACGGGAGCCTTCCAGGACATCTCCCGGTTCGGCACGGTCACCGACCGGCTCCAGCAGAGCCTGCTGAACGCCGTCCTCCTGGGCCGGGCGATGATCAGCCGGGACGGTTTCGCGAGCGACAAGGCGTTCAAGGACCAGCGGGGCGGGCCGCTGATCGACTGGCGGGCCGGTCTCGCCTACGACGGCAACAGCCAGGGCGCCGTCGTGGGCGGCGCGCTGGTCGCGGTCTCCCCGGACGTGCGCAACGCCGTCCTCGGCGTGGCCGGGATGAACTACAGCACCCTGCTCGACCGGAGCGTCGACCTCCAACCGCTCCGGCGGATCATGGACTCCGCCTACCCCGACGCGCTGACCCGGCAGATCTGCCTCGCGCTGGTCCAGATGCTCTGGGACCGGGCCGAGACCAGCGGCTACGCCCAGCACCTGACCGACAACCCGCTGCCCGGCTCACCCCGCCACCGCGTGCTGCTGCACGTCGCCTTCGGCGACCATCAGATCCCCACGGTGACCGCCGAGGTCGAAGCCCGCACCGTGGGGGCACGGATCCACCAGCCGGCCGTCGCCGCGGGCCGCGACCGCGACGTGACACCGTACTGGGGCATCAGGGCGCTGCCCGCCCGGCCGTACGCCGGATCGGCCCTGGTCGTCTGGGACAGCGGAACCCCCGCGCCGCCGGTGACCAACACGCCCCCACTCGGCGCGCCGTACGGCAGGGACCCCCACCAGGACCCGCGCAACGATCCGGAGGCCCGCGTGCAGAAGGCCCACTTCCTGCGGGAGGGCGTGGTCATCGACGTCTGCGGCGACGCCCCCTGCGTGTCGGACCCGGCGGGGCGGTCCTGAACCCTCCCCGGCGGCTCCCGGGCCGCGAGAGCACGCCCTGCGGAACCCGGGAAGCGAGGGGCCCGGAAGGTCAGAGCCGGACGAACTCGCCGGGGACCGAGCCGCCGTCGAGCAGGAGGTCGGCGCGGTCGCGGGTGCCGTCGGCGGCGAACCACCCCTCCTCGGCCCGCCTCCACTGCCGCCACTGCGCCGCGTAGCGGTCGCCGTCCCGGGCCAGGACACGGGCCAGGCGCAGCTCCTGCGGCGCCTCGACCCAGACGGTGAAGGCGGCCGGGGCGGTACGGCGGGCCGTGCTCACCCCTTCGAGGAGCAGCACCGGCGCGACCGGCACCTCCACCCAGCAGGTGTAGGCGTCCCGCACCCAGTCGTAGCGCCGGTAGCCGCCAGGCAGCCCGGCCGCCAGCGGGCCGAGCACCTGCTCCTCCACCCGCCCGAACCACGCCTGCGGCGGCTCGTCCCACGGCACGGGGAAGTCGTCGCTGTGGATCACCTGCGCCCCCAGCGCCTCCGCGAGGCGCCCGGCGAAGGTCGTCTTCCCGGAACCGCCGGGTCCGTCGATCGCGACGACACGGACGGGCCCGCACGAGGGCGGCAGCCGCCGGATCGTTCCGGCGAGTTCGTCGAAGGAGACGGTCGCATCCACCCGTCCATGGTGTCAGCCGCCACGCGGCCCCACGGTTCGGGCCGTATGGGTGGAGCCGGAGCACCCGGGCTGGAAGGATCTCCGATGAACCGGGCTGGGCGAGGGACGGCGGGGGGCGCCTGGCAGGCTGACCGGTGAGGGACATGCGTTTTCCGCCCCGCTTCGATTAGGCTCGGCGACCACTGATGGAGGTTGATCTTGCACGGAGCCCTCGGCGACATCGTCGTCCTCGACCTCTCCCGCGCGCTGGCGGGACCGCACGCCGCGCAGATGCTCGGTGACCTGGGCGCCCGGGTGATCAAGGTGGAGCAGCCCGGCGTGGGCGACGAGTCCCGTGGCTGGGGGCCGCCGTTCGTCGGCCCGGACCACGACATCTCCACCTACTTCCTCGCGGCCAACCGCAACAAACTGTCGATCACCGTGGACATGAAGTCCGCCGAGGGCCGGACCCTGATCGAGCGCCTGGTCCGGCAGAGCGACGTCCTGATCGAGAACTTCCGCACCGGTGTCCTGGACCGGCTGGGCCTCGGCTTCGAACGGCTGCACGAGCTCAACCCCCGCCTGGTCGTGCTGTCGATCACCGGCTTCGGCCACGACGGCCCCGAGGGCGGCAGGCCGGGCTACGACCAGATCGCCCAGGGCGAGGCCGGTCTGATGAGCCTGACCGGTCCGTCCCGCGACGAGCCGTACCGGGTCGGCGCGTCGATCGCCGACCTGCTCGGCGGCATCCACGGCGCCTACGGCGTGGTCGCCGCGCTCTACGAGCGCGAGCGGACCGGCATCGGCAAGGTCGTGCGCACCTCGCTGCTGGCCGCGGTGACCGGGGTCCACTCCTACCACGGCACCGCCTGGACGGTCGGCGGCCAGGTGCCCGGGGCGGGCGGCAACCACCACGCCTCCATCGCCCCCTACGGCGCCTTCCACTGCGCCGACGGCATGATCCAGATCGCGGTGGCCAACGACGCGCAGTGGCGGAAGGTGGCCGTACTGCTCGGCATCGATCCCGCCGTCCCGAAGTACGCGACGAACCGCGAGAGGTTCGCGCACCGGCCCGAGCTGATCGCCGACATCGAACGGGCGCTCGCCGGGCACGACCGCGCCCACTGGCTGGCCGCGCTCGCCGGCATCGGGGTGCCCGCCGGGGCGATCAGGTCCATCGACGAGGTCTACGCCTGGGAGCAGACCCGCTCCCAGGGGCTGCTCGTCGAGGTCGACCACCCCGTGCTCGGCACCATCGAACTGCCGGGCCCGCCGCTCCGCTTCGACGGCGAGCCCCCCATGCGCCACGGCGCCCCGCCCGCGCTGGGCCAGCACAACGACGAGGTCCTCGCATGGCTGGAGGAACGTGAAGGATGAGAGCCGGCTCCAGGCGCGTCCCGCCCCGGGGGGACGGGGGAGGCAGGAGATGACCAGGGTCAGGCTCGACGCCCGCGCGCTGGTCGCCGCCCTCCTCGACCCGGGGACGTGGCGGTCGTGGGACGAGAGGCCCGCCGACCCCGCCGCACCGGGGTCCGGCTACGCCGAGGAACTGGCCGCCGCCCGCGCCAGGACCGGATACGACGAGTCGGTGATCTCCGGCGAGGGGCTGCTGGACGGGCGCAGGGTCGCGGTCGTCGCATGTGAGTTCTCCTTCCTGGCCGGGTCCATCGGGGTGGCCGCGGCCGAGCGACTCACCGCCGCGATCGAACGGGCCACCGCCGAAGGACTCCCGCTGCTGGCCGCCCCTGCCTCCGGTGGCACCCGGATGCAGGAGGGCGCGCTGGCGTTCGTGCAGATGGTGAAGATCACCGCCGCGGTGGCCGCCCACCGGGCCGCGGGCCTGCCGTACATCGTCTATCTCCGCCACCCGACCACCGGCGGTGTCTTCGCCTCCTGGGGCTCGCTCGGGCACGTGACCGTGGCCGAGCCGGGGGCTCTCATCGGTTTCCTCGGGCCCAGGGTGTTCGAGGCGCTGCACGGCTACCCGTTCCCCGAGGGCGTGCAGGTCGCGGAGAACCTCTTCGCCCACGGCCTGGTGGACGCCGTCGTCTCGGCCGAGGACGTACGGCGGATCGCCATCGGGGTGTTCGCCGTGCTGTGCGCCCCGCGTGACGGGCGGGTCGCGGGACCCGAGCCCGACGAGCGCGTCCAGCCGACCGAGGCGTGGGAGGCGATCAGCCGCTCCCGCAGGGACGACCGCCCCGGCGTGCGGGAGCTGCTCAGGTTCGGCGCCCGCGACGTCACCCCGCTCAACGGCACCGGGGAGGGGGAGAACGACCCCGGCCTGCTCATCGCCCTGGCCAGGTTCGGCGAGGCCCCCGCCGTCGTGCTCGGCCAGGATCGCAGCCGCAGGCAGGTCACCACCCCCTTCGGCCCGGCGGGGCTCCGGGTCGCCCGGCGGGGGATGCGCCTGGCCTCCGAGCTGAACCTGCCGCTGGTCACCGTGATCGACACCTCGGGGGCCGCGCTGTCCAAGGCGGCTGAGGAGGGCGGCCTGGCCGCGGAGATCGCCCGCTCCCTGGCGGACCTGGTCGTGCTCGACGCGCCGACCGTCTGCCTGCTGCTCGGCGAGGGCGCGGGCGGTGCCGCCCTCGCGCTGCTGCCGGCGGACCGGGTGCTCTGCGCCCAGCACGCCTGGCTGTCCCCGCTGCCCCCCGAAGGGGCCTCGGCGCTGCTGTACCGGAGCGTGGACTTCGCCCCCGAGATCGCCGCCGCGCAGGGCGTGAAATCGACCGACCTGCGGCGGGACGGCATCGCCGACCGGATCGTTCCCGAGTTCCCCGACGCCGCCTACGAGCCGGAGGCCTTCTGCCGCCGGGTCGCGCACGCCCTGGAGTACGAGATCACCGGTCTCGTGGGGCAGGCTCCCGCGGACCGTCTCGGTGCCCGCCTGGCCCGCTACCGGACCCTCGGAACGCCTCCGGGGCGGAGCGCGACCGGGGACGCGCGCCCGTAGCGGAGCCCGCGGGGGGAGCGCCCGCGGCACCGCCGGGCCGCGGGGCGCTGTTCCGCGGCCCGGTCGGGCCACGGTCCGGTCGGTCCGGTCGGGCCACGGTCCGGTCGGTCCGTGGCCGGGCCGCGGTCCGGTGGTCTACGGTTCGGCGGGGGCCGGCACGAGGGGGATCGGGACGCGCTCGATCCGGATGGAGAACACCTCGTCGCGCGGGACGACGACCTCGTAGGCGCCGTGGTCGACCATCCAGTAGCCCAGGGCCTCCGCCTTCAGCCCGCTGTGCCCGGTGTAGGCGATGTGCAGGCTCTCCTCGCCGTTCTCCTCGGAGACGTCGAGGACCAGGCAGGGCTCGCCGCCGAACGCGCCGACCGTGCGGACCAGCACCAGCCAGTCGAGCTCCTTGCGGGGGACCACCGCCCGCCAGTAGCCCGCGGCGGCCTCGAAGCCCTCCCGGGCCTCCTCGCTGAACAGCACGACCTCGGAGTCGCCGGGCCCCAGGGCCGCCACATGGGTGCGGTCGGCGTAGCGGGCGACGAAGCCCGCGGCGACCGGCTCGATCTCGCCGCTCATGAGGCCCGCCGCCAGCCGAGGCCATCGTAGACGCCGAACAGGCGTTCCTCACCGGGTGTCACGTGGATGATCTCTGCCCCCGCGGGGATCGGCATGGGCGTTGTGTGGAACTGCGGCACGACGTGCTCGCGCGAGGTCGTGAAACCGTTTCCCGCGAACGGCGGCACGTCGCTCCAGTCGCCGCCCATGTGCGGGCCGTACGGCACGACGTAGTTGTCGATGTCACGGGCGAACCAGCGCATCAGGTAGAGCTCCGGGACCGTGACGGTCAGCTCGGAGCCCTCGAATCCCAGGTCGAGACCCATGAAGAGCTGGGCGGGCGTGGTCAGGCGGGCGCAGTCCTGCACCCGGTAGACGTATCCCGAGACGACGGTCCGCCTGCCGGCGAGATAGGGCACGAGCAGCCGAGGCGGGATGACCTTCTGCATCTGCGTTCTACGCCCAGGTGACTCACTCACGGTCGCATTTTACGATCTGCTGACATGGAGCCGCCGGTGTTCCAGGCACGGTAGGGCATTCCGGGTGGCAATCGTGATCTGCGGATCGAGGACGCAGGTCTGGGTGCCGGGGGCGGGTCCCAGGTCTGCGCGGACCACGCCCATCGGATCGACGAACATGCTCCTGCCGATCCCGAAACCGTCCCTGGCCTCGGGGTTCGGCGCCTGCCCGACGGCCGCGACCCAGACGGTGTTCTCGATCGCGCGGGCCCGCACCAGGGTCGCCCAGTGCTCCTCCTTCATGGGGCCCGAGCCCCATGCCGCGATCACCGCGAACAGCTCGGCCCCCTGGTCGACCAGGGCCCTGCCCAGCTCGGGGAAACGGACGTCGTAGCAGGTGACCAGGCCGATCCTGAGCCCGGCCAGCTCGACGACGGCCGGGCTGTCGCCCGGCGCGACCAGCTCCGACTCCCGGGCGCCGAAGGAGTCGAACAGGTGGATCTTCCGGTAGGCGGCCCTGATCCCGCCCGACTCGTCGATCGCCACGGCAGTGTTGTGGACCCGGCCCTCTCCCGGCTCGAACACCCCCGCGATCACCGACAGGCCGCACGTCTTGGCGGACTCGGCCAGCCCGGTGACGAAGGGACCGTCCAGCGGCTCGGCCAGGTCGGTGATCCGCCTGCCGTACCGGGTGAGCGTGGCCTCGGGGAAGATGGCCAGGTCGGCGCCGTCCGCGGCGGCCTCTTCCATGGCCTCGCGGGCGCGGCGCAGGTTGACGGCGGGCTCCTCGGAGACCGGGATCTGGCACAGTGCGATGCGCGTCACGCGTTCGACCTTATCCGGCTGTTGGGCACCCTTTCCATCCACGTGAGGCGGCGCCACGCCCATTCGCACGGACCGTAACGGAACCTTTCCAGCCATATCCGGCTGAACACCATCTGCGCCGCGAGGACGGCGACGCCGAGCACCACCCCGCTGACCCTGGTCGGATCCGCGGTGAGCAGTGGCAGGGCCGCCAGGATGACCAGGGTGCTGACCAGGTAGTTCGTCAGCGCCATCCGGCCGAGCGGGCTCAGCGCCGCCATCAGCGGCTCACGCATCCGGGTCCGCAGGAGCAGCAGCAGCCCCGCGCAGTACGCCGTCGCGGCCGCCAGCCCGGCGGCGGGATAGAGGCCGCGGAAGTACAGCAGGCGGTCTCCGCCCAGCGCCCGGATCCACAGGTAGCCGAGGACGACCGCCAGCGCGGTGCCGGCCAGGAAGACGGCGGGCAGCAGCCGCTCGGGAGGCTCGTACTCCATCATGGCCATCCCCAGCAGGAACAGCCCGGGAATGAGGATGACGCCGCCGCCCTCGCGCACCCCCCAGAGCGTCACGACGGCCCCGAGCAGCAGCGTCCCCGCGCGGGGCAGGAACGAGGCGGGCAGCAGGACCAGCGCCCCGAAGATCGCGTACGGCAGGAGCACCTCGCCCGGGTTCACCGTCTGGTGGAGCAGCCCGACGCCTCCCAGCACGGCCAGCCTGCGCAGCAGCACCAGGCGGGGACGGCCGGTCCGCCCGGAGGCCGACCTGAGGAACAGTACGAAGCTCAGCCCGAACAGGAACGAGAAGATCGGATAGAACCTGCCCTGCAGCAGATTCTCGACCGCCCAGTCGACCGCGTTCCGTCCCGGGGCCCTCAGGTGCCCGCGCGTGTGCTGCCAGGTGTTGACCAGCATGATTCCGCACACCGCGAATCCGCGGAGGACGTCCAGTTCGTGCAGCCTTCGGGTCACAGAAACCAGACGTACCACCATATGAACGGCTATACACCGACGACCCCCGTCACCAGCGGGCCGACCACGGCCGCCGCCGTACAGGTCCCGCCCCGACGCCCCTTCGCGGGCGGGGCGACCTTCCGATGTGCCGCCCGCGGGGTCGATCTCCCGGCCGGGCCGGATTACTGTGGGGCGTGTGAGCGATCCTCTGGTGGCGCGGATGCGCGAGTTCGGCACGACGATCTTCGCTGAGATGTCGGCGCTCGCCGTACGGACCGGCTCGATCAACCTGGGGCAGGGCTTCCCCGACACCGACGGGCCCCCCGCGATGCTCGACCGCGCGGTCGCGGCGATCCGCGGCGGCGCCAACCAGTACCCTCCGGGGCCGGGCGTCCCCGAGCTGCGTCAGGCGGTCTCCGAGCACCGCAAGGCGAGTTACGGTCTCGACTACGACCCCGACGGCGAGATCCTGGTCACCGTCGGCGCGACCGAGGCGATCGCGGCCGCGATCCTGGCGCTGTGCGAGCCGGGTGACGAGGTGATCGCCTTCGAGCCGTACTACGACTCCTACGCCGCCGCCGTCGCCCTGGCCGGAGCCGTGCTGCGCCCGGTCACCCTGCGCCCGGTCGAGGGACGCTTCACCTTCGACCCGGCGGAGCTGCGCGCCGCCGTCGGCCCGCGCACCCGGGCGATCCTGGTCAACTCACCGCACAACCCCACGGGAACCGTCCTCACCCGTGCGGAGCTGGAGGAGATCGCCCTCCTGTGCCAGGAGCGCGACCTGATCGCCGTCACCGACGAGGTCTACGAGCACCTCACCTTCGACGGCGTCGAGCACATCCCGCTGGCGACCCTCCCCGGCATGCGCGAGCGCACCGTGATGATCTCCTCGGCGGGCAAGTCCTTCTCGGCCACCGGCTGGAAAACCGGGTGGATCTGCGCTCCGCCCCAGCTGGTCCGGGCCGTCCAGACCGTCAAGCAGTTCCTCACCTTCACCGCCGCCGCGCCCTGGCAGCTCGCCGTCTCCTACGCCCTGCGCCACGAGCTGGAGTGGGTCGCCCGGCTCCGCGCCGACCTGGAGTCCAAGCGCGACCGCCTGACGGCAGGGCTCTCCGCGGCGGGCTTCGAGGTCTACCGCCCGGCGGGCACCTACTTCGTCCAGACCGACATCCGCCCCCTGGGCTTCACCGACGGCCTCACCCTGACCCGGGAACTGCCGTCCCTGGCGGGCGTGGTGGCCATCCCGACCCAGGTCTTCTACGCCCATCCGGAACGCGGCGGCCACTTCGTCCGCTTCGCCTTCTGCAAGAAGGACGAGGTCATCGACGAGGCCGTGAAGCGCCTGGCACGCCTGGGCGGATAGCGGCGCCGACCGGCGCCTCCCGGCCGGCCGGGAAGGACGGCCGGGAGCGCGGGGAAGCCGTCCGGATCAAGAGACGATCCGGACCGGGAGGCGTTTGGCGCGTACGGCGGTGCGGATGGCCTTGGCCAGCAGGCCGTACTCCAGGGCCCTGGCGGAGCTGGCGCGGTAGGCCAGGCCGATGGTCCGTCCCGGCGCGGGAGACCGGAAACGGCGCAGTGCCAGCCGGACCCGTTTGCCCGTCTCCACCGGGACCGCCGACTCCGGCAGCAGGGTCACGCCGAGGCCGCCCGCCACGAGCTGGACCAGGGTCGGCAGGCTGGTGGCGTAGGTGGCGGCGGTGGCCCGTGCGCCGACCTCGCGGCAGACGTCGATGGCCTGCTCGCGCAGGCAGTGGCCCTGGTTGAGCAGCACGATGTCCAGTCCCTTGAGCACGTCGAGGTCCAGCGGCGTGTCCGCGGCCGCCAGGGAGTGCTCGGGGGAGAAGGCGAGCAGGAAGTCCTCCTCGTAGAGGGGCTCCTCGACCAGGCCCGCGGTGTCGGTGGGCAGCGCCAGCAGCACCATGTCCAGCCGTCCCTCGCGCACCTCCTCCAGGATGGTCTCGGTCTTGGCCTCGTGCACGGTCAGTTTGAGGCTGGGGAACTTCCGCGAGAACATCGGCAGCAGCACGGGCAGCACATAGGGGGCCACCGTGGGGATCACGCCCAGGTGGGCGGGGCCGTGGAAGGGCTCCCTGTTCTGGGCCACCTCGCCCATCAGGTCCTCGACCGCCTTGAGCACCCGCGCGGCGTGCACCGCGGCCCGGTCGCCCGCGGGGGTCAGCAGGACCTTCCTGGTGGTCCGCTCCAGTAACTGAGTGTGCAAAATCTCCTCCAGGGCGGAGACGGCGCTCGACAGCGCGGGCTGGCTCATCCGCAGCGAGGTGGCCGCCTCCCTGAAGTGGAGATGATCGGCTACGGCGAGGAAGGCGCGCAGCTGAGCGATGGTGGGGGTGGGCTCACTGATAAGGATCACCTCTCAGATTCGTTCGACTGCTCGATTTCTCGAATCAATGCTACGTGCGGCAATGTTGACCTCGACAACGACGTCCCCTGTGAAGGAGATCCGGACTTGCTCACCATCGGTGACCGCTTCCCTGAGTTCGAGCTGACCGCCTGCGTCTCCCTGGACGCGGACAACGCGTTCGCCCAGATCACCCACAAGTCCTACGAGGGCAAGTGGAAGGTCTACTTCGCGTGGCCCAAGGACTTCACCTTCGTCTGTCCGACCGAGATCGCCGAGTTCGGCCGCCTCGAGGGTGAGTTCGCCGACCGCGACGCCCAGGTCCTGGGCTTCTCCGTCGACTCCGAGTTCGTCCACCACGCCTGGCGCAAGGACCACCCCGACCTGCGCGACCTGCCCTTCCCGATGCTCTCCGACATCAAGCGCGAGCTCTGCACAGAGCTGGGCATCCTGGGCCCCGACGGTGTCGCCCAGCGCGCCACCTTCATCGTCGACCAGAACAACGAGATCCAGTTCGTCATGGTGACCGCGGGCTCGGTCGGCCGTAACGTCAAGGAGGTCCTGCGGGTCCTCGACGCGCTCCAGTCGGACGAGCTCTGCCCGTGCAACTGGAACAAGGGCGAGGCCGGTCTGGACGCGAAGCAGCTGCTGGCCGGCGTCTGATGTCCGTCGACACGCTCAAGAGCGCCCTTCCCGACTACGCGAAGGACATCAAGCTCAACCTGGGCTCGCTCGTCACGACCTCGTCGCTCGGTGAGCAGCAGCTCTGGGGGACGCTGCTCGCCTGCGCGGCGGCGACGAGGTCCCAGCGCGTGATCGCGGAGATCGCCGCCGAGGCGGCCGACACCCTGTCCGCCGAGGCGTTCAAGGCCGCCAAGGGCGCGGCCGCGATCATGGCGATGAACAACGTCTACTACCGGTCGATGCACCTGATCGGTGACGAGACCTACGCGACCATGCCCGCCAGGCTCCGGATGACCATCATCGGCAACCCGGGCGTGGACAAGGTCGACTTCGAGCTCTGGTCGCTCGCGGTCTCCGCGATCGGCGGCTGCGGCCGCTGTCTGGAGTCCCACGAGCAGGTGCTGCGGCAGTCGGGGATGCCTCGCGAGCAGATCCAGGAGGCCATCCGGATCGCCGCGGTCGTCAACGCCGTCGCGGCCGTCCTGGAGTCCGAGGCGGCCCTGGCCTCGGTCTGACCCTCCGGCCTTCCCACCACGGGCCCCTCACAGGGGGCGTTCCGGCGGGAGGGGAACGAACGCAAGAGACGGGTACTCCTTCCGAGTGCCCGTCTCTTTCACGTTCTGGAACGTGACAATTCCGCCAATCCTGGCGTACGGCCACCTCTGTTTCTGACGTACGGCCACTTCAATGCGGCAATGCCGCCCCTCGGAAGGCGACCGTGGGAGAAACTGAGGAGAGTTCAGGCACCTCCTTCTCTCCCCCGCGGAGGCAGGCATGGCCGACAGCGAACGCTCCCGCCCCGCATGGGCCGCGCGCCTGCGCGAGCAACGGCGTGACCGATGCTGGAGCCAGCGAGAGCTGGCCCGCCGTCTCGTCCAGTCAGCCGATGAGGACATCCGCCGCACGTTGCCCACACGAGAGAGCATCGTGCGCCTGATCAAGTCGTACGAGGCGGGCAGGCATCGCCCCAGGGACCCCTACCGCGTCCTGTACTGCCGGGTCTTCGGCGTCGCGGAGGCGGAGCTCTTCGCCACGGAGGACGCGCCCTCAACATCCTTGACGCCGTCGAGGCCCCCGCTGCCGATCGTGTCCGCGAGGTCCGTCGCCCCGACTGTGATCGAGTTGCTGTTCGCGGCGTGCACCGATTCCACGCTCGACGGTTTCGCTCAGGAACGGCTGCCCGAAAGTAAATTCGTTGTGGATGCACTCGATGGAGGCGCTATGGACCGCCGTACTGCGATGCAGCTTCTCACCCTGCTCGGAGCCGGAGCACTGGTGCCTCCGAACGCGGTGGACGAGATTCTCTCCGAAGTGGACCGCGCGATCGGCGATCGGGAAGGGTACGACCTCGGAGACTGGGAGCGGATCGCCTGGGAGTACAGCTTCCGCACCAACACCGGACCGCTCGGCGCGCTCGTCGGAGACCTGACGGCCGACATCGCCGAGATCGGGCGGCTTCTCGATCGCACCACCTCGCCGTCCGGCCGCACTGGGCTGTTGCGGGTCACCGTCTCACTCGCCCAGACCCTTTCGGGAGAGTTCACCCATGTTCACGCCACAAGCCAGGCCCGGCGAGCACAGCGGACCGCCCGCCGCGCGGCAGACGCCTCAGGAGACCGTGATCTGCGGGTGGCCGTACGTGCCGCCGACGCGTGGAACTCGTTCGCATTGGGGCAGCCCTCGCAGGTCATCCTCCGGCTCCTCGACGACGCCGTACAGATCTCAGATGGCGTGCCCAGCGTCGCGCTCGCGCGCACGTACGCGGCACGCGCGACCGTGCTCGCCGCGCGGTCGGCCGAGGAAGGTGACGCAGGGGAGGCGGCCCGTACGGCGCTGCGCGACCTCAGGGAGGTCTGGGATCGGCTGCCGGACCGTGACACCAAGGACGAGTTCACCTACTGGGGTTTCTCCGAGCGGGCGATGCGTTTCACCGAGGCGGAGGTGTTCGCTCTTCTGGGCGACTCACGGGAGGCCATGCGTGCAGCGGACCAAGCGTATGCTCTCTACTCGCCCGCACTCGTCCACGGCCGTGCCAATCTCCGGCTCATCCAGTCCTACAGCCTGGTCCGCGAGCGTGATGTGTCCGACGGCCTCGATCATGCCCTTACGAGCGTTCAGGGACTGCCGGTCACCCCGTACCGTCGACTGATCGTCGGCCGTGTCGTCGAAGCCCTTCCCGAGCGGGCTCGCACCCTTCCTGCGGCTCGGGAACTACGTGCCCTGGTGGCGGCGAGCTGAATTCCGTTCCCGGTCGGGGAAGTCCCCGGGCGTGGGATCTCCGTGTGGTGCTCTCCGGTGAGGAGAGGCGGACACTCCTTCTCGCGCTGGGCGATGAGTTGTCCGAATCCCGATATGTCGCCACACCCGGCGCAGTAGCATCTGCGGCGTGCGAGCCAAATGGGGCGTTGCCGTCCTGATCTCGTTGGTGACCGGCCTGGCAAGCGTGCCGGGCGCCGCGATGCCCGCCTGGGGCTCGGGAGGGTTCCCGGCCGGACACCGGGAGGCCACGGGGAAGACCCTGAGGGAGGCCGTGGGGGAGGGCGGCGCGCGCATGGGTGCCGTTCTCACGGGGGGATCCGGGCGCGAGGCCGTACCCGGGAATCCGGGCGGGCGCGCCGCGGTGCCCGCCGAGGCCCGCGCGGTCGACACCACGCACCCGACCCGGGTCGTCGGCACCGGCACACCCGCCGGCTGCACCTCGCGGGCCGTGGTCGAGGCCGTCGCCGCGGGCGGGATCATCACCTTCTCCTGCGGCCCCGCCCCCGTCACCATCACGCTGACCGCGACCGCGAAGGTCCGCAACACCGGGGCCGGGGTCGTGCTGGACGGCGGCGGCAAGGTGACGCTCAGCGGCGGCGGCAGGCGGCGGATCCTCTACATGAACACCTGCGACGAGGCTCAGGGCCGGGTCACCGGGCGCTGCGACGACCGTGGGCAGCCGCAGCTCGTCGTGCAGAACCTGACCTTCGCCGACGGGAACGCGACGGGGCAGATGGAGGAAGGGGGAGGGGGTGGCGCGATCTTCGTCCGGGGCGGGCGGTTCAAGGTCGTCAACTCGCGTTTCCTGCGCAACCGGTGCGACCCCACCGGCCCGGACCTCGGCGGGGCGGCCATCCGCGTCCTGAACCAGTTCCGCGGCCGCCCCGTCTACATCGTGAACAGCACCTTCGGCGGATCGGCGGGCCAGGGGGGCACCTGCTCCAACGGCGGGGCGCTGAGCAGCATCGGGGTCTCCTGGGTGGTGCTCAACAGCGTCATGACGCACAACACGGCGATCGGGCGGGGGGCCAACCCGGCCCGTACCGGCACCCCCGGGGGCGGCAGCGGCGGCGCGATCTACGCCGACGGCGACCGGTTCGGCGTCCGGATCGCCGGCTCGGTGATCCAGGACAACAGCGCCAGGGAAGGGGGCGGGGCGGTCTTCTTCGTCAGCAACGACCGCACCGGCACCCTCACGATCGAGGGTTCCACGCTGCGCGGGAACCGCAGCGCCGGCTTCGAGACCGAGGGGTTCCCCGGCATCTTCTTCCTCGGCGCCGGCAGGCCGAAGGTCGTCTCCTCCACCCTGAGATGACCTCGCGGGCGCCCTGAGGCGCCCCGCCGGGGCGACCGCGTCCGCCGCCGGGCCCCGGCCCGCTCCGCCCCCGAGACCTGGAGAGAGGGCGAAAGCCCGGGACCTGGCGGGCGAAGGCCGGTCCCGGGCTCGTGGAGAGGGCGGGCTACTCCTCGGCCTCGACGGGAACCGGGGGAGCGGTGGGGTCGGTCGGCTGGACGGGGACCGGATGCGCGGAGCGGAGCGGAAGCTCCTTCATCATCAGTACGGCGACCGCGGCCAGTACGGCGATCGGCACGCCCACCAGGAAGACCGTGTGGATGGCCCGGGTGAAGGCCTCCAGGATCACGTTCAGCACGGGGGCGGGCAGTTGGTGGATGGCGGCGGGGGAGCCCAGGTTGGGGGTCGCGCCGCCGGTCAGGGGCAGGTGGGCGGCCTTGGCCAGGGAGATCAGCTCCGAGGTGAGCCGGTTGGACAGGATCGCGCCGAAGGCGGCCACGCCGACCGCGCCGCCGAGGGAGCGGAAGAACGACACACCGGAGGTGGTCGAGGCCAGGTCGGCGCGGGCGACGGCGTTCTGCGCGGCCAGGATCAGGATCTGCATGGAGGCGCCGAGACCGATGCCGAGCACCGCGTTGTCGACGCCGACGATCACCAGCGAGCTGTCGACGTGCAGCCGGGAGAGCAGGAACAGGCCGACCGCGACCAGCAGCATGCCCACCGCGGGGAAGATCTTCCAGCGGCCCGTCCTGGTGACGATCCGGCCGACCGTGATCGAGGCCGTGAGCATGCCCAGCACCATGGGCAGGGTCATCAGGCCGGAGCCGGTGGGGCTCATCCCCTTGACGATCTGCAGGTACTGCGGCAGGAACATCAGCGCGCCGAACATCGCGGCGCCGACGAGCAGCGATGCGACGCTGGTGAGCACGAACGTGGGGTTGCGGAACAGGCGCGGGGGCAGGATCGGGTCGGCCGCCTTGCGCTCGGCCACCACGGCCAGGCCGAACAGCACCAGGCTCAGCGCGCCCAGCCCGTAGGTCCAGCCGGAGTTCCAGTCGAACTCCTTGCCGCCGAGGGACAGCAGCAGCATCAGGGCGGTGGTGCCGCCGGTGATGAAGGTGGCGCCCCACCAGTCGACCTTGGTGTCCCGGCGAGCCAGCGGCAGCTTGAGCACCTTCTGGATGACCACGAAGGCGACGACGGCCAGCGGTACGCAGATCCAGAACGTCCAGCGCCAGGACATGTTGTCCACGATGAACCCGCCGAGCAGCGGGCCCGCCACGGTGGACACGCCGAAGACCGCGCCGATGTAGCCGGAGTAGCGGCCCCGTTCACGGGGCTCGACCACGTCTCCCAGGATGATCTGCGGCAGCGCCGCCAGGCCGCCCGCGCCGATGCCCTGTACGGCCCTGGCCGCGATGAGCTGGCCCATGTCCTGGGAGAAGCCCGCGGCGACCGAGGAGAACGCGAAGACCAGCAGGGCGACCTGGAACATGAACTTGCGGCCGTAGAGGTCCGACAGCTTGCCCCACAGCGGGGTGGAGGCCGTCATGGTCAGCAGCGTCGCGCTGGCCACCCAGGCGAGCTGCTCCTGACCGCCGAGCGTGCCCACGATCGTCGGCAGCGCGGTGCCCACCACGGACGTCGAGATCATCGACGTCAGCATGGCGAGCATCAGGCCGGCCAGGATCTCCAGCACCTGTTTGTGGGTGAAACGCGGCGCGGCCTGGGCCTGGACCTGTTGTTCGGTCAGCATGAACCATCCCCCAAAATATGTACGATACATATGAAATTAGTAGACGCTTGTTTACTCGTCAAATCTGGAAGGATCGGGCAGGTGGAGGAGATACGGCAGCGAGACAGAGAGGGCACGAGGCGCCGCATTCTCGAGGCCGCCCGCCGTCTGTTCGCCGAACTCGGCTACGACCAGGTGACGATGCGCCTGATCGCGGCGGAGGCGGAGGCGAACATCGCGCTGATCAACCGCTACTTCGGGACGAAGCGGGAGCTGTTCGCCGAGGTGCTCGCCATGGAGGGGCGCTTCCCCGGCGTGCTGGCCGACGTCCCCGAAAGGCAGCTGCCCCGCCGTCTGGCCGAGTACGTGGCCGAGCGGCTCCGCTCCGACCAGGGAGGGCCGGTGCTGGCGGCGCTCAGCCGGTCGTCGGCCTGCCCCGAGGTCCGCGAGACCATCAAGGCCCGGGTCAACTCGGCGATCCTGGAGCCGCTGGCCGCGCTCCTGTCCGGTCCCGACGCGATCTTCCGCGCGACCGTCGCCACCGCCCTCATCACGGGCGCGGGCACGCTGCGCCAGCTCTACGGCACCGGCGCCCTCGACTCACCCGACCACGAGACCGTGGTCGCACGCCTCACGAAGATCTTCGAGGCCTGCTTCGAGGTGTGACCGCGGCCTCGTTCCCCGCCGGGGTGTCCGGGGTGTCCGGGGTGTCCGGGGTGTCCGAGGGGAGTGGGGGAGGGCGGCCCGGAAGGCCGGCGGGCGAGGTCCTCGCCGGGACGCGGGATCCCGTCAGGAGTGCGACGATCCCGCCCGGGACTTCGCGGCCCGCGCGGAGCCGCCCGGCTCGTCGTGCGCCCTGGGGATCCGGCAGGCCGTCCCCCGGACGTGGTCGACCTGCAGCGTGCTGTGGTCGATGTGGAAGCGCTCGTGCAGCAGCTCGGCGAGCTCGCGGCGCACCCGGTGGCAGTCTCCGCCGGGGGTGACGGTCACGTGCGCGGACAGGGCGGGAAAGCCGCTGGTCACGGTCCACACGTGGAGGTCCTCGACGTCGGTGACCTCGGCGTGCGCCGCCATCGTCGCGCTCACCTCGGCCGGGTGCACGCCCGCGGGCGCGGCCTCGAACAGGATGCGCCCCGCGTCGCGCAGCAGGCCGTAGGCGGCCTTGCCCATCAGGGCCGCGACGAGCAGGGCGGCGAGCGCGTCGGCCCTGCCCCAGCCGGTGAACCAGACGACCGCGCCCGAGATCGCGGTGGCGATGAAGGCGTACATGTCGTTGAGGATGTGCTGGAAGGCGCCCTCGACGTTGAGGCTGCTGCGGTCCGCCCTGGCGATGAGCCACGCGGCGACCGCGTTGACCGCGATCCCGGTCAGAGCCGTGCCGAGGACCAGAACCCCCTGCACCTGCGGCGGTTCGATGAGCCGGCGGACGCCCTCGTAGACGAAGTAGACGACGAGCAGCGCGAACGTCAGGCCGTTGATCGCCGCGGACAGGATCTCGGCGCGCTTCCAGCCGAAGGTGTACGCGCCGCGGGCGGGACGGGCGGCCATGCCCATCGCGACCAGTGCCAGCGCGATGGAGGCGGCGTCGGTGAGCATGTGCCCGGCGTCGGAGATCAGCGCTATGGAGTTGGCGAGGACGCCGACCGTGACCTCGGCCGCCATGAAGACCGTCAGCACCGCGAGCGCCGCCACCAGATATCGGCGATCGGAGTTCGCGCCGTGGCCGTGGCCGTGGCCGTGCCCATGTCCGAGGCCGTGCCCGTGTCCGTGGGCGTGCCCGTGTCCGTGACCCATCCCGATATCCATCCATTAATACTTGAACAGTTGCTCAGGCATTAAGCAAGGTAAGCCTAACAGAACAAGATCTGAAGCGCGCGGGCATGGGCTGGACAGGAAATGCGCAGCCCGCACACCCGAGGGGACCGGCCCCGCCCGGGTGACGCCGACGGGCCTTCACCGGCCGCGACGGGCGGATGGGCGGGGACGCGGGACCCGCGAGGGACGGGACGGCGCCCACGGGGGAGGCGCCGGCAGGGGACCGCCCGGCAACGGGTACCGCTCGCGGTCTACCGCGACCGCCGCGACGATGTGAAGATTTCCGAGGAACCGGAGACGGATGATGAACGGGGACGGCATGTGCGGGGGAAACCGGAGACGGGTGGCGAGCGGGGGACGGGAACGGTCCGTCCGGGGGAGGCGGGAGCGCGCATGACCTGGTTACGTCCGCTCCGGCCCCGGCCGGAGGCCACCACGCGGCTGATCTGTTTCGCGCACGCGGGCGGCTCGGTCGCCGCCTACCGTGACTGGCCCGCCCTGCTGCCCGAGTCGATCGAGCCGTACGGCGTGCAACTGCCGGGCCGGGCCGACCGGTTCGGCGAACCCCTCCCGGAGGACATGGACGGGCTGGTCGGCTCGGCCGTCGAGGCGATGCTGCCGCTGCTGGACCGGCCTTTCGCGCTGTTCGGGCACAGCATGGGCGCGATGGTCGCCTACGAGAGCACGCGTGTCCTGGAGGCGAGGGGGTTCCACCCGATGCGGCTGTTCGCCTCGGGGGCCAGGGCACCGCACGAGCCCAGGCGGCGGGCCGAGATCTCCTCCTACGACGACGAGCGGTTCATGGCCGAGCTGACCAAACTCGGCGGCACGGATCTGCAGATCCTCGCCAACCCGGAGATGAGAGAGGTCGTCTTCCCCTATGTCCGCGGTGACTTCCGCCTGATCGAGAACTACCGCCACGCCCCGGGGCCCGCGCTGCGCACCCCGATCTCCGTCATCGTCGGCGACGCCGACCCGGTGGTCACCCCGGCCCAGGCCAAGGAGTGGGAGACCCGCACGGTCTCGGACTTCTCCCTGACGGTCCTGCCCGGCGCCCACTTCTACCTGCAGCCGCAGCGTGCGGCGGTGGTCGGGGAGATCGTCCGGAGGGTGGGCGCCGACCGGCAGGAGGGGTGGTCGCGGTGATCACTCGCCTTCACTGTGCTCGTGACCGTCTGGGCGCCGGTACGGCGAGTGGCGAAGCGGGGTGGATCGGCGCCGGCGCGCGGTGCCCGGCTCGGTGAACATTCCCGGTGCCGGCCACTGGGAGCGGTGAGGGGGAGGGCCGCCCCCGGAAGCGGTGTGAGCGGTTTTCGGGGGCGGGTGAGGGAGCGGGGAAGGGACGGTCAGTCTTCCCCGGTTTCCCCGGCCGGTCCGGTCGTTCCGCTTTCCTCGGCCGGGCGGGTCGCCACGGAGACGTAGTCGACCAGCATCGGCCTGCCGGAGACGGTGGCGGCCGTCGGGCCGCCGCCGAAGGCGGAGGGCAGGCCGCCTCCGATCGCGACGTTCAGGATCAGGAAGAAGCCGTGGTCGGTCGCCCTGCGCCAGGTCTCCGGGTCCACGCGGCCGGCCGCGACGGCGAAGATCGGCGCGTCGTCGAGATACCAGCGGATCTCGGTGGCGGTGATCTCGACGCCGTAGCGGTGGAAGCCGCCGTGGCAGGCGGGGCAGGGACGCTCGCCCGAACCGATCCCCGAGGGCTCCCCGCACGGGCCGCCGGGCGTCACCCCGCAGTGCATGGCGGCCATGACCGCCGGGCGTCCGTTCACCGCCTCCATGACGTCGATCTCGCCGATGCCGGGCCAGCCGGTGTAGCCGTCACGCAGCGGGGCGCCCAGCATCCAGAACGCGGGCCAGTAGCCCGCGCCGTCCGCCTCGGTCACCCGGGGCAGCTGGATCCTGGCCTCGACCCGCAGCACGCCCCCCGGCGGAGGCCTGAAGTCGGACCGCCTGCTCTCGACCCGGCCCGAGGTCCAGGCGCCGTCGCGGAGCAGGGGGGTGACGGCCAGGTTTCCCCGGCCGTCGAGGGAGACGTTCTCCGGAGAGGCGGTCATGGTCTCGATCTCCCCGGTGCCCCACCGGGGGGCGGGGCATCCGGGGTAACAGGTCCCCACGTCGTGCAGCCAGCCGGAGGGCAGCGGCGTCCCCGCCGCCCCGGTGAAGTCGTCGCGGAAGACCTCGGTCCAGCCGGACGACGCCTCCTGGCCCGGCCCCGAGCACCCGGCCAGGAGGACGATCATGGTGAGGATCGCCGGGACGATCCTCACAGCACCGTGGGGATGAGGTCGAGGTCTTCCAGGTCCTGCTCCAGCCGGGGCGCGAGCCGTACCGCGAGGGTGTCGGTGATGTGCGCGTCGTCGCGGTAGAGCACGATGCCGTCCAGCGCCGCCGGGCAGGTGTCCCCGGTCCCCGGGCACAGCAGCGGGACCACGTCGAGCAGGCGCATCCCGGGACGCTCGCCCGCGACGATCTGCTCGGCCAGCGGATCGGGACGCAGCCCGGCGCGGCGGGGGAAGGCGCAGTCGCCGACGGGCCCGCCCGACAGGCAGGACGGCACGTCCTTGCCGGGCAGCGGGGTGTCGCGCAGGTAGACCACCGTGGCGCCGAGCCTGGACAGCGGGGTGAGGGTCGCGTCCCAGGCGCGGGTCAGCACGGTCCTGTCGCTCGCGTACGCGTTGAGCGAGGCGACCAAGATCAGCCGGGGCGGCGACTCGGCGGCGAGCCGTTTCAGGGCGTACTCGCGCCAGGCGTCGCACTCGCGGTACTCCCGGCCCAGGCGCGGATCGACGACCGTGAGCCGGGGCAGCGGGCAGCCGGGCTTGGTGAGCACCTCCAGGGCCCATCCCCTCCGTACGGCGACGCGTTCCGCCGCCGCGAACCACTGGCCCGCGTGGGAGTCGCCGATCAGGACGACCCTGTCCTTGGAGGTGGTGTCGCCGAACAGGCACGGCGGGCTGGTCGTCGCGGTCAGCGCGATCTCGCACCCCGCGGACTTGGGGAAGTCGGTCCTGGCCTGGGCGGGCGTGGGACGCAGGGCCGTACCGGGGGCGTCGGCCGTGCCGGCGGGGTCGGCGGCGGCGACCGTGACCTGGGTGGTCGCGGCCCCGTGCACGACTCCGCCGTTGAGCAGGAGCGCGGCCGCGAGGGGCACGGCCATCGCGCTGGTGCCGAGCGCCAGGCCGCGCCGGGGCAGTGCGGAGACCACCTCCGACAGCCGCAGCGGGTTCTCCACCAGCCTCAGCGTCAGCGCCGCGGGCAGGGCCGAGGCCAGGACCAGCGCCAGCCGTACCGGCCAGGGCTGCTCGCCGAGCGCCGCCTCGGCGAGCACCAGGACCGGCCAGTGCCACAGGTACCAGGAGAACGACAGCCGCCCGATCGCGCGGACCGGTGCCAGGGACAGCACCCGGGAGAGCGGCGACCGGAACATGATGATCGCCGCGGTGCCGAGCGTGGGCACCAGCGCGGCCGTTCCCGGGTAGGGCGTCGCGGGGCCGATTCCCGCGACCGACCAGGCGACCGCGGCGCCCCCGGCCAGGCCGAGCGCCCCCGAGGCCACCCGGGCGGCGAAGCGCGGGCGCCGCCCCGTCCTGTCCGCCGTGCCCCCGGTGCCCCCGGTGCCCGGACGGTCCTCGCCGCCGTCCGGACGCCCGAGGTACGGCATGAGCAGGGCGGCGAGGGCGCCCACGCCGAACTGCCAGGCGCGGGAGGGGGAGGAGAGATAGGCCAGGGGGGCGCTGAGGCCGGTCCACCACAGGGACAGGGCGAAGGACGCGCCGGTCAGCGCCACGACGGCGGCCGTCACGGCGGGCACCGGGCTGCGCCCGACGCGGCGGGCCAGCAGGACCAGGACCAGCAGCAGCGGCGCCCACAGCAGGTAGAACTGCTCCTCGACGGCCAGCGACCAGTAGTGCAGCAGGGGGCTGGGGTCCCGTTCCGCGGCCAGATAGTCGGTCTGGCCCGCGACGAAACGCCAGTTGGCGATGTACAGGGCGGCGGTGACGACGTCACCGGCGATGTCGCCGCCGCGCAGGGGCGGCAGCAGCAGCCACGCTCCGGCCGTCGTGGCGAGCAGCACCACACCGGCCGCGGGCAGGATGCGCCTGGCCCGCCGGGCGTAGAACTCGGCCAGTGAGAAGCGGCCGGTGACGGAGACGTCGCGCAGCAGCAGTCCGGTGATCAGGAAGCCGGAGATGACGAAGAACACGTCGACACCGATGAATCCTCCGGCCAGGCCGGGCACGGTGGCGTGGAAGGCGAGCACGGCCAGTACGGCCACCGCTCGCAGCCCCTCGATGTCCGGCCTGAAGCCGAGACGGTATCGCGGGATCACGGCGGGCACTCCTTGGGGAGTCATGTGAGATGTCCGGAAGGTCAGGGAAGAAGCGGCGGCAGGACGGCGAGGCCCGAGGCGAGCAGCACGCCGAGCAGCAGCAGGACGGTGATGGCCAGGGCCTCCGGCCAGCGCAGACGGTGGTTCAACGGAGGATCCTCCACAGGTCACGGATGAGGGGGAGGGCGATGTAGGTGGTGGCGGCGGCGAACAGGGTCAGTGCCCAGTAGTCGTCCCAGCCGTAGACGGGGGCGCGCAGCGCGATGCCGATCCAGGTGGCGCCGGTGGTGAGGGTCAGCCAGGCGAAGGCCATCCGGGCGACGGTGGAGACCAGCGTGCTCCGGCCCGCGGCCGCGCCGCTCGGCACCCACGCGGCGGCCTGGTTGCGCACCGCGTGCACGATGGAGATCAGGTGACAGTAGGCGTACAGGGTCTGGGCGCGGGTCACCTCGAACCGCCAGCGGCTCACCGAGACCGCGGGCAGCAGCACCAGCGCCACCCAGAGCGGCCCCACGAACGGGATCATGTGCCATGCCCGGACGTCCTGCGGGTAGAAGGCGAGCATGACGAGCCCGGGGAGCGGGACCGCGGCGATGTTGGCGGCCGAGACGAAGTAGCTCAGGAAACCGCTGTAGTAGGAGAGCCGCACCCGCCACGACATCGGCGTCCGGTGGAAGTCGCGGTCGAACAGCAGGCTCATGCAGCCCATCGCCCACCGGTACTGCTGGGCGATGTAGGAGGCGACGTTGTCGGGCGACAGTCCCTTGGCCAGCAGCACCGGGACGTACTTGGTGCGGTAGCCGTGCCTCATCAGCTCGACGCTGGTGTAGATGTCCTCGCTGTGGTCGATCCTGGGAAATCCGCCGATCTCCTCCAGGGTGGAGCGCCGGTAGACCACGTTCGTGCCCACGCAGATGGCGCCGCCGTCGGCGTCCCTGGAGGGCTGCAGCCACCGGTAGAACATCTCCTGCGCGGCTCCGGCGGTCCGCTGCAGCCAGGGCATGTCCGCCGTGGTGTCGAAGTACTGCGGAGACTGGGCCACGGCGATCCGCGGGTCCTCCAGATAGGGGACCAGGTGGGACAGGAAGTCGGGACGAGGGCAGAAGTCGGCGTCGAAGACCGCCACCACCTCGCCCGAGCTGATCGACAGTCCGTGGTTGAGGTTGCCCGCCTTCTTCAGGTACCCCTGGTCGGGGCGGGAGCTGTAGCGGAAGCCGTACCGCCCGGCGAGCTCCTCGACCTCGGGGCGCGCGGCGTCGTCGAGCACCCAGACGGTGACCGGACCGTTCCAGAGCAGTGCCGACACGTGGTGGAAGGTGTTGTCCAGGATGTCCATGGGCTCGCCCCTGGTCGGCAGGAAGACGTCCACGGACGGGAAACGGGCGGGCCGCCACGAGCGGACCAGCAGCTCGTGCGATTCCCAGGTGGTCAGGCGCTGGCGCTGCCCGTCGATGAACGACATCGTCCATCCGGTGAGGTTCAGTGCCAGCGCGACGAAAAACGGCCACAGGGCGGCGTGGCGCATGGAGAAAAGGAAAAGCGTCCCCGCGGTGAATGTCAGGGAAAGGGGTACGGACAGAAGTACCCAGCGTCTTTGCGGTCCGAAATAGAGTTTCAGCTCATTGTCGGACGGAGGCTGTGGAAGATGTTGTCCAGCCTTGTCAGGAGGTGCTTCGAGTACTGCAAGCATGCGGAGAACCCCGTTTTCTCAGCTGCGTGGAGTGGCGTGTTTCCCGCCGTGCCCACAACTGTAAACAAAGTTATTGATGCCGCGTGCGGGGGGAGATGATCAAGGGGGAAACGAGGTGTTAACTGAGCGCGATTTCCTACCGTGAAATATCCATCGATGTTCCATGCAATGGAGATATGTCCAATTCGTGGGATGTTTGGATGTGTCGCAGATCACAGATCATGTGAGCCCTTGAGATGGCGATGTTCGCCGAACACAACGGCTTCGTTGGGCGAAAGACGCCCATGAGTCGGGCGGGGAGGGCGGTTACCGTCGCCTGTGGGGAACGATCGCCGATCACGCCGGAGCCCCGAAACGCCGGAGCGGTGGTCACCGGAGAGACGGGCGCCGTCCTGCGAGAGTGATCGACGTGCCCCATCGAAAGATCGAAAGGTGATCAGGGATGCCCGAACCGATTGAAGTGCGCAAGGTGGCGATCGAGAGCGTGACCGACGCCTCCGGGCTGGCCCGGCTCATCGACGACGGGGTGATCGAGGCGCACCGGGTGCTCGCGGTGATCGGCAAGACCGAGGGCAACGGCGGGGTGAACGACTACACCCGCATCCTCGCCGACCGCGCCTTCCGCGAGGTGCTCGCGGCCAAGGGCCACCCGGCCCCCGAGAGCGTCCCGCTGGTGTGGTCCGGCGGCACCGACGGCGTGCTCAGCCCGCACGCGACGATCTTCGCCACCACGGCGGACGCGGAGCCGAGCCAGGAGCCGCGCCTCAGTGTCGGCATCGCGATGAGCGACGTCATCCTCCCCGAGGACATCGGCCGCCCCGCCATGGTGGAGAAGGTCGCCGCGGGCGTGCGGGAGGCCATGAAGATCGCCGGGATCGACGACCCCGCCGACGTCCACTACGTCCAGACCAAGACGCCGCTGCTGACGCTGGCCACCATCAACGACGCCAGGTCCCGGGGCAAGGACGTGGTCGTGGAGGACACCGGTCCCTCCATGGACATCTCCAACTCCACCACCGCGCTCGGCATCGCCGTCGCGCTCGGCGAGATCGAGATGCCCGCGGCCGAGCAGATCCACCGTGACCTGTCGCTCTACTCCTCCGTCGCGTCCTGCTCCTCGGGCGTCGAGCTGGACCGCGCGCAGATCGTCGTCGTCGGCAACGTCCGCGGCATCGGCGGCCGCTACCGGATCGGCCACTCGGTCATGAGGGACGCGCTCGACGCGGACGGCATCTGGGAGGCGATCCGCTCCAGCGGGATCGACCTGCCCGACCGCCCGCACACCTCCGACCTGGACGGCAGGCTGGTCAACGTCTTCATGAAGTGCGAGGCGGACCCCTCGGGCAGCGTCAGGGGGCGCCGCAACATCATGCTCGACGACTCCGACGTGCACTGGCACCGCCAGATCAAGGCCGCGGTCGGCGGCGTCGCGGCCAGCGTCACCGGCGACCCGGCCGTCTTCGTCTCGGTCGCCGCGGTCCACCAGGGGCCCAGCGGCGGCGGCCCGGTGGCCGCCATCGCCGACCTCGGCTGACCCGTCCCACCGGTGGCCCGTCCCACCGGTGGTCTGTCACGTCCCGGTGGTCTGTCACGTCCCGGAGGCAGGGAACGACGCCGGCTCGGGCGGCTCGTCCGCGGACGCGCGGCCCGCGTCGCGGCGTTCACGGGATCGGGCGTCGAGTCACGAGTAGGTCGCGGCCTTTGTCCTCGATGGGGGTCTTTGACCATAGGGTGACTCCGGTGAACGTGATCGGCGGATACGTGCTCAGGCGCGAGCTGGGCCGGGGTGGCATGGGCGTGGTACACCTCGCCACCACCCCGACCGGCGGCCTGGCCGCGGTGAAGGTGATCCATCCGCAACTGGCCCGCGACGCCGCCTTCGGGCGGCGCTTCGAGCGCGAGGTGGCCGCGGCGCGCAGGGTGGCCCGGTTCTGCACCGCACCCGTGCTCGACGCCGGGATCGAGGGGGGCACCGCTTACCTCGTCACGGAGTACGTCAAGGGGCCCAGCCTGGCGCAGGCCGTACGCGAGCAGGGGCCGCTGCTCGGCGCCAACCTGGAGGCGCTCGCGGCCGGGATCGCCACGGCGCTCCACGCCATCCACGAGGCGGGGGTGATCCACCGCGACCTCAAACCGTCGAACGTGCTGCTGTCGCCGCTCGGCCCGCGTGTGATCGACTTCGGCATCGCGCAGCTCGTCGGCGACGAGAGCCTGGTCAGTCAGGCGATCCTGGGCACGCCCGCGTTCATGGCGCCCGAGCAGGTGCGCGGTGAACCGCTGACGCCCGCGGCCGACGTCTACGCGTGGGGCGGGGTGATCGCGTTCGCGGGCACGGGACGGCTGCCGTTCGGCGGCGGATCCCCGCCCGAGGTCCTCTACCGGATCGTCAACGAAGGACCGAGCCTCGACGGCCTCGAGGAGCGGATGCGCGCGGTCGTCGAGCGGGCCATGGCCAAGGATCCGGCGCGGCGGCCGAGTGCCCGGCGGCTGCTGGGGGAGCTGATCGGGGGCAGGCCGACCCCGGAGACGGTCACCCAGGCCGTCGAACGCTCCTGGGCCGCCGCCGGAGCCCCGGGCGCCCCCGGAACACCGGCCCTTCCCGAGGGACCCGCCGATACCGCGGGAGCGGCCGTGCCCGGCGAGGCGGTCCTGCCCATGGGGTGGGCCGTGCCCGGCGAGGCGGTCCGGCCAGTGGAGTGGGCCGTACCAGGGGAGGCGGCCGGAGCCGGGAGCCGGTCCGCGCGGGCCCGGAGGTGGCCGTGGGTCCTGGGCGCCGCCGTGCTCGCGGCGGCCGCGGCCGGTGGATGGGCCGTCTACGCGGGTTCCGGCACGCCCGCGCTGCCCTACCACGCGGACTTCGCCGCGTCCTGGGCGATCGGCGTCTCAGCGGGCGGCAGGAGCGAACAGGACGGCGGGACCTACCTGCTGACCGCGAATCCCGGCTGGCGGCTGTGGAAGTCGGCACCCGTCTCCGGTGAGCCCGCGGGAGGCATCGTGATCAGCGCCGGGATCCGGCTGGAGCGGGGCTCGGGGGAGTTCGGCGTGTGGTGCCGCGGCGACTCGGGCGCCGGTGATCGCTACGAGTTCACGGTCACCGGCTCGGGCGACGCCTCCATCGTCAAGCGGTACGGCGGGCGGGGCACCGTCCTGCGCGGGCCGGTGCGGGTGGGGAAGTCGGCGGACAACCGTGTCGTGGCCCGGTGCGGGCAGCGGGGCGAGCAAGTCGTCCTGAGCATGTGGGTCAACGACGACCTGGTCGCCGAGGCCACCGACGCCCGCGACCCCTACGGCCCCGGGGCGACCGGCGTCCACGCGGCACCGGACACGGCCGCGCCGCTCCAGGTCGGATTCCGCTCGTTCGACCTCCGTCAGGCGAAGGACTGAAGCGGTGCGGTTCGGCGTGCTGGGACCGATGCGGGTCCTCGACGGGGAGCGTGACCTGACCCCGGGACCCGCCAAACACCGCGCGCTGCTGGCTGCCCTGCTGCTGCGGCCGGGACGGCCGCTGACCGTCGACAGGCTGATCGACGAGGTGTGGGGTGAGCGGCCGCCCGCTTCGGCGGAACCGGTGCTGCGGGTGTACGTGAGCGCCCTGCGCAAAGTGGTCGGCGGGATCCGCACCGTGTCCGGCGGGTACCTTCTCGACGTCGACCCGGACCGGGTGGACGCGCACAGGTTCGAGCGCCTGGTGACCGAGGCCATGCGGGCCGGGGACGCGGGCAGGAGGGCCGAGGCGGCCGAAGGGCTGCGCGCCGCCCTGGCGCTCTGGCGGGGACCCGCGCTGACGGGCGTCGAGTCGGACGCGCTGCGGCGGACGCACGCCGTACCGCTGGAGGAGTTGCGGCTGACCGCGCTCGAGGAGCGCGTCGAGCTGGACCTGGCGCTCGGCCGCGGCGCGGAGGTGACGGGGGAGTTGCGCGCGCTCGTGGCCGCGCATCCGCTGCGGGAACGGGCGTGGGGGCAGCTCATCACGGCTCTCGGCCAGGCGGGACGCAGGTCGGAGGCGCTGGAGGCCTACCGGGAGGTACGGCGGCTGCTGGTCGAGGAGCTCGGCCTTGAGCCGGGGGCCGAGCTGCGCGCGGCGCACGAGCGCGTGCTGGCGGACGGTGGTTCCCCGGCGCGGACGGCGGCTTCCTCCGGGCGGACCGTACCGGCGACGGGCGCGCGGGCGGTGCCGAACGAGACGCCGCCGGACATCGCCGACTTCACCGGACGCGAACGTGCGCTGGAGTGGATCCGCCGGTCCGTGCCCGCCGCCGGGACCGCGCCCGTCCACCTGGTACTGCACGGCCCCGCGGGGGTGGGCAAGTCCGCGCTGGCGATCCACGCGGCCGCCGCGCTCGACTTCCCGGACGGGCGTCTGCACGCCTCGCTCGGGGGCAGGGCGCCGGGCGCGGTGCTGGAGGATCTGCTCCGCTCACTGGGCTGTCCCGAGAGGGCCGTGCCCGCTGACCTGGACGAGCGGGTCCGTCTCTACCGCAGCACGGTGGGCGGGCGGCGCCTGCTGGTGGTGCTGGACGACGCGGCGGACGAGGCCCAGGTGCGCCCGCTGCTGCCCACGGGGCCCGGCTGCATGACGCTGGTGACCAGCCGCTCGCCGCTGCTCGGCCTGGAGGCGGCACGTGCCCGGGAGCTCGACGTGTTCGATCCGGACGAGTCCGTGGCGATGCTGGCCGGTGTGGCCGGGGAGCGGCGCGTGCGTGCCGAGCCGCGGGCGGCGGCGCGGATCGCCGCGCTGTGCGGCGGGTTGCCGCTGGCGCTCAGGATCGCCGGGTCCAGGCTGGCGAGGCGGCCGGACTGGACCCTGGAACACCTGGCCGGACGCCTTGAGAACGAACGCGGGCGTCTCGACGAGCTCAGCGCGGGCGATCTGGCCGTGCGCGGCAGCCTGGCGCTCGGTTACCGCGCGCTGCCCGACCGGGAACGCCTGCTGCTGCGCCGTCTTGGCGCGCTGTCCGCGCCCGACTTCGCCCCGTGGGCCGCCGCCGCGCTCCTCGGCGCGCCCGCGGACCGGTCGCTGGAGGCGCTGGCCGAGGCGGGCCTGCTGCAGACGCGGGGGCTCGACGCGGCCGGCCAGGAGAGATACGGCTGGCACGACCTGACCAGGCTGTACGCGGCCGAGCGCCTGGCCGCCGAGGAGGGCCCGCCCGCCCGGGTCCTCGCCGCCGCGGCTCCCGAGATCCTCGACCGTGCCCGGCGGGCCAGGGCGCTGCTCCTGCCCGCCGAGCCCGGCTCGGGCCGGACCCTGGCCCGTACGGCCGAGCAGGCCACGGCTCCGGAGACCGCGCGGTTCAGGGAGTCGGCCCGCTGGCTGGCCGCGGAACGGGGATTCCTGGCCGCGACCGTCGCCGACGCGCAGCGGACGGGCCTGGACGAGACCGCCTGGCGGCTGGCCTTCTACCTGACGCCCTTCTTCGAGCTCGGCGCGCACCGCGAGGACTGGCGCGCGGCCGTGGAAACGGGCCTGCGGGCCGCGCGGCGCGCGGGCCACCGCCACGGCGAGGCGCTGCTGCTGAGATCGCTGGCCGACCTGCACCGCGCGGAGGGCCGCCTGGAGGACGCGGCGCGGGTCCTGGGACAGGCGCTTCCGCTGACGGAGGCCGGGGAGGTGGCCCGCACCCGGTACCGGCTCGGCCTGGTCCATCTCGCCCGGGAACGGCTGCCCGAGGCGGAGGCGTGCTTCGTGGCCTGCCTGGCGGCCTTCTCAGCGGCGGGAGACCGGCGTGGCAGGGCCGACGCGCTGCGCGCCCTCGGCGCGTTGCGGCGCGCGGAGGACCTGCTCTCCAGAAGCCTGGAGGCCTACCGTGAGCTGGGCGATCCGCGGGGCGAGGCGGCCGTCTCGCTCGACCTCGCCGGGCTGTTCCTGGAGGAGCGCCGGCCCGCGGAGGCGCGCGAGCGGGCCGAACGCGGGCTCGGCCTGGTCAGGAGGCTCGGGGACCGGCTGCCCGAGGCCGCGGCGCTGGTGGTCCTGGCCCGGGTGGCCATGGCCGAGGGCAGGCCGGACGCCGCCAGGGGGAGTGCCAGGGAAGCTCTGGGGACGTTCCGCGAGCACGGGGACCGCAGGGGGGCCGCGCAGGCGTCGCTCACCCTGGCCGCGACCCTTCTCGACCTTGATGAGATAGATGAGGCGGTTGATGTAATAACGCACGCTGTGGGAGAGTTCGGGGCTCTCGGTGACAGGCGAGGCCTCGCCGGGGCGGAAGAGCTCGCGGGCGAGGTGCGACGCCGCCGCGGACAGCGCCCATAGCGCGCTATGCGGATCCTGAAGGTGGCCCGCCTACGGTCGAGCCCGACGCGAACCACGGCGGGCGAAGGGGGAACGGGATGCGAAGAGGGATCACGCCGGTGCTGGCGGCCACCGTGCCGGCGGCTGTGCTGGCGGCCGTACTGAGCGGTTGCGGGATGCTCCCCGGGCAGCAGGGCGGTGGCGGCGAGGAGCGGCAGCCGGCCTCGCAGGAGGAGCGGGCCACAGGGCAGGGCGGCTCCACCTCCTCCACCGGGCAGGGTGATTCCGGCGCCTCGACCGGCTCCCCCGACCCGGCCGGGCCGGCTCCCTCCGCCGGGTCCGCCGGGCAGGGGGACGCGCCCGTGGAGCAGGACAGGGTGATCGCCGCCAGGGCGGTCAAGGCGGGCGGCGCCGACCTGACCGTGCGAATCACCGGCCTCAGACGGCAGGGCAGGCTGGCCACGCTGACCTGGACGGTCACCAACCAGGGTGACGTCAGGTGGGAGATGGGCAGCGACATGGGGGACACCCCGGGCGGCCTCGGGCTCACCGTGGCGGGGATCAGCCTGGTCGACCCGGTCAACGGCAAGCGATACGTCGTCGCGCGCACCGGCCAGTACCCCAAGGCCACCTGCCTGTGCTCCAAGTACGACGTGTTCACCGAGCCCGGCGAGGTGCTGCCGCTGCACGCGACGTTCGCGGCCCCGCCGCCGGACGTCACGAAGATCAACCTGGACCTCAAGGTGCTGGGCGTGTTCACCGATGTCCCGATCTCCTGAGCGTCTCGCGGTCCTGGCACTCGCGTTCGCCCTGACGGCGGGCCACGCGGCCGTCGCACGGGCCGATCCGGGAGAGGTCACGGCCGGGGTCGAGGACGTCGTCGCCCCCGTCGAGGACGTCCTCGCCGAGGTCGAGTCGCTCGACGGCGCGGAGAGCGAGTCGAAGCGGGGAGAGCAGGTCACCGTGGCGCTCACCAGCGACGTGCTGTTCGCGCTCGACAGGGCCGTGCTGACGGACAGGGCGAGGCTGCGCCTGCGGCGGGTCGCCGTGAGGATCCGGGCCGAGTCCGCGGGCGGGGAGGTCAGGATCGAGGGACACACCGACGACCAGGGCGACGACGCCTACAACGACGCCTTGTCGCTCAGGCGGGCACAGGCCGTACGGCAGGCCCTGCGGGGAACGCTCGCGGACACGGACACGTCCCTGCGGGCCACGGGGTTCGGCGAGTCCAGGCCCAGGCTGCCCAACGTCGTCGACGGGAGGCCCGTGGAGGCGAACCGCGCGAAGAACCGGCGTGTCGAGATCATCTTCACCGCCAGGCGATGACACGGCCCGCGAACACGCGGAGCCGGCCGTGCCGCGGCGCGGGATCAACGCCGCAGCGTGTAGAGGGCCCAGAGGACGCCCAGCGTTCCCAGGGTCCCCAGGGTCACGGTGAAGAACAGGATCTCCACCGCGCGGAGGGCGGCGCGCGAGGCCCACGTCTCCCCGGCCTGGAACTCCGGGACACACGACCGCGACACGTGTGAGCCCCCGGCCTCGCACGTCGTCTCCGCCTTCCCGGTCCGGGACTCCGGGGCATGTGATCGCGATGTGCGCGAGCCCCCGGCCTCGCACGTGGGCTCCGGCCGGCCGGTCGGTGAACCAAGCCCGGCCGGTGAACCAAGCCCGATCGGTGAACCACGCCCGGCGGTCTCCGGCATGACCCGCCCCCCTCCCCGCTGCTCGCTCCCGCGATCCCGGCTCTCGTGTCCGGTGAGGGCATCGTGACCCACCGGGAGACCCGGGGGCATGAGGCCGATGTCCCGGTTCTCCCGGGACCTCCGGTACGGGGGTTCCCGGGCCGCCGGTCGTCGCGGGTAGGCTCCGAGGTCGTGCCGAGCATTCCGCAACCCCTGGTCCCCGAGGACGACGGCTCCGCCGACGCCGCCGTCTCGTCCGCGCTCGCGGCCTTCTCCGCCGGCACGGCCGACGCCGGCGCGGTGATGGCCGCGCTGAGCGGCGCGCGCCTGCTCGTCCCGGTGGTCGCCCTGCTGACGGAGTCCGAGGTCGGCGCCCACGGGCTGCGGCAGGAGAAGGAGAGCGAGATGGCCCTGCCGAAGCTCGTCGGCAAGGACGGGCGGGAGGCCGTGCTCGCCTTCACCGGGACCGAGTCGCTGAAGCGCTGGCGCCCCGACGCCCGACCCATCCAGGCGACGACCCCGCAGGTCTGCCAGGCGGCGGTGCACGAGGACGCGGCCGCCGTGGTGATCGACGTCGCGGGCCCGGTGTCCTTCGTGATCGAGGGCGGCGTCCTGCGGGCGTTCGCCGCGGTCGGGTCGGGAACCGTCGACCGGCTGGGGCCCGAGGTCACCGTGGCGCGGATGGAACAGGCCGCTCCATCGGAACAGGCCCCGTCCGCTCCCCGGCGCCGCCGGTTCGGCTGGCCGCTGCGCGGCCGGGGCTGATCCGCGCCGCCGGCCGGGAGACGCCGTGAACCTCCTGCCCGCCGTGGCGGCCCTGGCCGGCCTGCTGCTCGGGTTCTGGATGAGGCGCCTGGTGATCCGCCACTCGGTGGCGGAGCGGGAACCCCTCCGGCACGCCTGCCCGCGATGCGCGGCCCCGCTGTCCGGGGTCGTGCCCGCCGAGCCCGCGTCCGCCGGGGCCGTATCCGCAGAGTCCGCGTCCGTCGACTCCGCGTCCGCCGGGGGTGCGGCCGGCCGGGGCCGCCTCGTGTCGTTCGCCGCGGTGGCCGCCGGGCGCTGCCCGGGGTGCCGCGGCCGGATCGGGCCGCCACCGCTGACGGTCGAGCTCCTCACCGCCGTGACGCTGGCCGCTCTCGCCCTGCGTCACCCGCCGCCCACGTGGCCGGACGCCGTCCTGGCCGGACGGCCCGAGGCCGTGTCCGCCGGAGAGCTGCCGGCCTACGGAGAGCTGCTGGCCTACGGATGGCTGGCGGTCGTCGCCGTCGCGCTGGTCTTCGTCGACGTCGCCGTCCACCGGCTTCCCGACCGGCTCACCGCGGCCGCCTACCTGGGGACGACGGCGTCGCTGGCGGTGACGGCCCTGCTGGAGGGGCGGCCGGGCGATCTGCTCGGGGCACTCCTCGGCGGTCTCGCCCTGGCGGCCTTCTACCTGCTGCTCTTCCTGGTCAATCCGTCCGGCATGGGGCTGGGCGACGTCAAGCTCGCGGCGAGCCTGGGCACCGCGCTCGGCTGGCTGGGCTGGAACACGCTCGTCACGGGGGCGTTCCTGGGTTTCCTCGCGGGCGGTCTCTACGGCGGCGCGCTGCTGCTCGCGCGCCGCGCCGGTCGCGGGAGCGAGATCCCCTTCGGTCCCTTCATGGTCGCCGGGGCCTTCGCGGCCATCCTGGCCGGTCTCTAGGGATCTTCGGCGTCTTCCCGGACGGGAGCCGGCCGAGGCCGCTCCGGGAAGCGCCCGGGGAGCCGCCGTCCCCCGGCCGCCGTCCCCCGGAAGGCGGGGCGGGACACGCCGTGGGCGTCTCAGCCAGTGAGCTGCGGCCATTTCAGTGGGCGACACGTGGAAGACTTGTCACCATGTTGCGTTGGTTGACCGCCGGAGAGTCCCACGGCCCTGAGCTCGTCGCCATTCTTGAAGGCCTGCCCGCCGGGGTGGAGGTGACCACGGCCGACATCGACAGAGCACTGGCCAGGCGCCGCCTGGGCTACGGCCGCGGCGCCCGGATGAAGTTCGAGCAGGACGTGGTGGCCATCGTGGGCGGCGTACGGCACGGCCGCACGCTCGGCAGCCCCGTCGCCATCCGCGTGGGCAACACCGAGTGGCCCAAGTGGGAGACCGTCATGGCGGCCGACCCGGTCGATCCCGCCCTGCTGGAGGGCCAGGCCCGCAACGCGCCGCGCTCACGTCCCCGCCCCGGCCACGCCGACCTCGCGGGCATGCAGAAGTACGGCTTCGACGACGCCCGTCCGGTGCTCGACCGGGCCAGCGCCCGCGAGACCGCCGCGCGCGTGGCGCTCGGCCAGGTCGCCCGGAGTTTCCTCAAGCAGGCCCTCGGCGTCGACATCGTCAGCCACGTCGTCTCGATCGGCGGAGCCCAGACCACGGCGGGCGTCATTCCCGGCCCCGGCGACATGGACGCGGTCGACGCCGACCCGGTGCGCTGCGCCGACCCGGCGGGAAGCGCCGCGATGGTGGCCGAGATCGACAAGGCCCACAAGGACGGCGACACCCTCGGCGGCGTCGTCGAGGTGGTCGCCTACGGGCTGCCGCCGGGCCTGGGCAGCTACACCCACTGGGACCGTCGTCTCGACGCCCGCCTCGCCGCCGCCCTGATGGGCATCCAGGCGATCAAGGGGGTCGCCGTCGGCGACGGTTTCGAGACCGCGCGCCGTCCCGGCTCCCGGGCCCACGACGAGATCGAGAACACCGCCGAGGGCGTCCGCCGCATCACCAACCGGGCGGGTGGCGTCGAGGGCGGCATGACCAACGGCGAGCCGCTGCGCGTCAGCGCGGCGATGAAGCCGATCTCCACGGTGCCCCGGGCACTGGCCACCATCGACGTGCTGACCGGAGAGCCCGCCAAGGCCCACCACGAGCGCTCCGACGTGTGCGCGGTCCCGGCCGCCGCGATCGTCGCCGAGGCGATGGTCGCGCTGATCCTCGCCGACGCCGCGGTCGAGAAGTTCGGCGGAGACTCCGTCGAGGAGGTCGCCCGCAACCTGTCCGGCTACCTTTCGTCGATGGTGATCAAGTGAGCGGGCGGGCCGGATCCGCTTCCCGGGCCGTCGTCTCGCCCGCCGAGGAGGCACAGTGAGTCCCCGCGTAGTCCTGGTCGGCGCCCCCGGATCGGGCAAGTCGACCGTCGGCCGGTTGCTGGCCGAGCGGCTGCGGATCGGTTTCCGCGACACCGACGCCGACGTGGAGAGCACCGCGGGCAAGCCGGTCAGCGACATCTTCGTCGAGGACGGCGAGGAGCGCTTCAGGGCGCTGGAGGCGGAGGCCGTACGGCTGGCGCTGACCGAGCACGACGGCGTGCTGTCCCTCGGCGGCGGCGCGGTGCTGGCCGAGGCCACGCGCGAGCTGCTGGCCGGTCACCGGGTGGTCTACCTGGAGGTCGGCCTGTCGCAGGCGGTGCAGCGGGTCGGCCTGGCCTCGGCGCGGCCGCTGCTCGTGCTCAACCCGCGCAGCCAGCTGAAGAAGCTGATGGACGCCCGCCGTCCGATCTACGAGGGGCTGGCCGCGCTGACCGTGGCCACCGACGAGCGCGCTCCCGACGAGGTCGTGGAGGAGATCGTGAAGGGACTGGAGTCATGACGGCCTCCAGGATCAAGGTCGGCGGGGAGGCCCCCTACGACGTGGTGATCGGCGCCGGCGTGCTCGGCGAGCTCCCCGGCCTGCTCGGTCCCGCGGTCCGCACCGTCGCGGTGGTCCACCCGGCGAGCCTGCCGGAGATCGCCCGGCCGGTCTGCGGCGCGATCGAGGCGGCCGGATACCAGGTCGTCCCGCTGCCGGTGCCCGACGCCGAGCAGGCCAAGACGGTCGAGGTGGCCGCCGGGCTCTGGTCCGACTTCGGCCGCCACGGCGTCACGCGGTCCGACGCCGTGGTCGGCGTCGGCGGGGGAGCGACCACCGACCTGGCGGGCTTCGCCGCCGCCACCTGGCTGCGCGGCGTCAAGGTCGTGCAGGTGCCGACCACGCTGCTCGGCATGGTCGACGCCGCGGTCGGCGGCAAGACCGGGATCAACACCCCCGAGGGCAAGAACCTGGTCGGCTCCTTCCACCCCCCGGCGGGGGTCCTGTGCGATCTGGCCACGCTGGTCTCGGTGCCCCGCGACGACTACGTCGGCGGTCTCGCCGAGGTCATCAAGGGCGGGTTCATCGCCGACCCGGAGATCCTGACGCTCATCGAGGAAGACCCCGAGGGCGCCCGGCACCCCGAGGGACGGCACACCCGCGAGCTCATCGAGCGGAAGGTCCAGATCAAGGCCGACGTGGTCGGGGCCGACCTGCGCGAGGGCGGCCTGCGGGAGATCCTCAACTACGGCCACACCCTGGCCCACGCCATCGAGCGGGCCGAGGGCTACCGGATCCGGCACGGCGAGGCCGTCGCCGTCGGCATGGTCTACGCCGCGGAGCTGTCCCACCTGGACGGGCGGATCGACGCCGCCCTGGTGGAGCGCACCCGCTCCATCCTGACCTCGGTCGGGCTGCCCACGGCCTACCGCCGCGAGGCCTGGCCCGAGCTCCGCGACCACATGCGCCTGGACAAGAAGAGCCGGGGCGCCAAGCTGCGCTTCGTGGTCCTGGACGAGCTGGCGAAGGTGTCCCCGCTCGAGGACCCGCCGGAGGAACTGCTCGAAGCCGCGTACCGGAAGATCGCCCGATGAGGGCGGCGGCCGGGGGACGGATCAGGAACGCAGGCGCCGCCGGGAACGGGCGGCCGGTCGAGGACGGTGAGTGACCAGATGAGATCCGTGTACGTCCTCAACGGCCCCAACCTGGGGCGGCTCGGCACCAGGGAGCCCGACGTCTACGGCGCCGAGACCTTCGCCGACCTGGCGGCGCTCTGCCGTGACACCGGACGGGAGCTGGGCCTGTCCGTGGACGTCCGGCAGACCGACGACGAGGCCGAGATGATCGCCTGGTTGCACGAGGCGGCCGACGGCCGGATCCCGGTGGTGCTGAACCCCGCGGCGTTCACCCACTACTCCTACGCGCTGCGCGACGCCATCGCCCAGCGCACGGCGCCCCTGGTCGAGGTGCACATCTCCAACCCCGCCGCCCGCGAGGAGTTCCGGCACACCTCGGTGGTCGCGGCCGTGGCCAGCGGCACCATCGCGGGCTTCGGGCTGAGGTCCTACGTGCTCGCGCTGCGGGCCATCGCGGAGAGCGCGTGAGCCACCGCTCGTTCGTGGCCCTCGGCGACAGCTTCACCGAGGGCCTCAACGACCCCGGGCCCGGCGGCGCGGAGGGGCACTTCCGGGGCTGGGCCGACCGGGTCGCCGAACGGCTGGCCGCGCTCGATCCGGAGTTCCGCTACGCCAACCTCGCCGTGCGGGGCAAGCTCATCGACCAGATCGTCGAACAGCAGGTGCCGCGCGCCGTCGAGATGCGGCCCGACCTGGTCAGCCTCTGCGCCGGGGGCAACGACCTGCTCCGCCCCCGCAGCGATCCCGACCGGATGGCCAAGAAGCTGGCGGGGGCCGTACGGACGCTGCGGGCCACCGGGGCCGAGGTGCTGCTGTTCACCGGCGTCGACCCGCGCGACACCCCGATCATGCGCCGTGCCCGCGGTACGTTCGCGATCTTCTACATGCACGTGCGGTCCATCGCCGACCTGTACGGCTGCCGCCTGGTCGACCAGTGGTCGATGCAGGGACTGCGCGACTGGCGGGCCTGGAGCGACGACCGCCTGCACATGAACGAGGAGGGTCACCGGATGGTGGCCGCCAAGGTGTGCGACGTGCTCGGGATCGAGTGCGAGGACGACTGGCGCAGGGAGTGGGCGCCGCGTGAGCGGGCGGACCCGGGAGCCAGGCGCCGGGAGGACGCCCGGTGGGTCCGCGAGCACCTCGGCCCCTGGGTCGTCCGCCGCCTGCGCGGACGCTCCTCCGGCGACGGCCTCGACCCCAAGCGCCCCGACCTCGGCCTCTTCCCCGGCCTGTGACCCCCGGTCTCCTCTTCGCCCGGTGACCTCCGGGTTCCCCGACCGGCGTTTCAGGACCCCCGGTCCGTGACCTTCGCTCTCCCCGGCCGGGTGACTCCTGGTCTCCCCGGCCGGTGACCTTCGGCGCGTCCCGGGTTCTACGACCCCCCGAGGCGTCTGAGCGCCTCGCGGACCTTGGCCGGGTCGTTGGTCGGCCAGAAGGGCGGCAGGGAGTCGCGCAGGAAGCCGGCGTAGCGGGCGGTGGCGAGGCGGGGGTCCAGGACCGCGACCACTCCCTTGTCGTGCTGGCTGCGCAGCAGGCGGCCCGCCCCCTGGGCGAGCAGCAGGGCGGCGTGGGTCGCGGCGACCGACATGAAGCCGTTGCCGCCCTTGGCGGTGACGTGGCGCTGACGGGCGGAGCTCAGCGGGTCGTCCGGGCGGGGGAACGGGATGCGGTCGATGATGACCAGGCGCAGGGACGGCCCCGGCACGTCCACGCCCTGCCACAGGGACAGGGTGCCGAACAGGCAGGTCGGCTCGTCCTCGGCGAACTGCTTGACCAGCAGCATCGTGGAGTCGTCGCCCTGGCAGAGCAGCGGCACGCTGAGGCGCTCCCGCAGCGCCTCGGTGGCGGCCTTGGCGGCGCGCATGGAGGAGAACAGGCCGAGGGTCCGGCCTCCCGCGGCCTCGATCAGCTCGGTGATCTCCTCGAGGTATGCCTCGGGCAGGCCGTCACGGCCCGGCTGGGGCAGATGCTTGGCGATGTAGAGGATCCCGCTGCGCGGGTGGTCGAAGGGGGAGCCGACGTCCAGTCCGGTCCAGCCGGCCCGTTTGTCCGTTCCCTTCCCCGACCCGAGACCCCACTGGGCGGCGAGGCCGTCGAAGGCTCCGCCGAGGGCGAGCGTGGCGGAGGTGAGGACCACCGTACGGTCGCCGAAGAGCTTGTCGCGGAGCATGCCCGCCACGGTCAGCGGGGCGATCCGCAGCATGGGCGGGCGCCGGTCCGTGGCCGCCTCGAGCCAGACCACCTCGGCCCGGTCGACCTCCTCGGCGTGGCCGAACGCGTCCAGCATCCGCTGCGCGGTGTCGTGGACCTCGTCGAGGGCGGTGAAGGCCGCCTTGCGCAGCCCCGCGCTCTCCGGGTCGTCCTTGTCGCCGCCGGACTTGGGGCCCAGCGCGGTGATGCAGGCCCACGCCGCGTCGCGGACCAGGGCCAGCGTCATCCCGAGCACCTGGGGGAGCTCGTCGAGACGCCCGGCGGGCGCGACGGCGAGCAGGGCCTTGAGGTCCTCCCCGGCCTCCATGAGCCGGTCGGAGATCGCCTGCTCGATCAGCCGCCCGACCCGGCGCACCGTCAGCGAGACCATGCCCTCCGACAGCTCGCCGCTCGCCACCGAGGTGACCCGGTCGACCAGCTCGTGGGCCTCGTCGACCACGACCACCTCGTGCTCGGGCAGGAGGGGGATGTCCTCCATGGCGTCGATGGCCAGCAGCGCGTGGTTGGTGACGACGATGTCGGACTCGCCCGCGCGGGCGCGGGCCAGCTCGGCGAAGCACTCCATGCCGCTGGGGCAGCGGGTGGCGCCCAGGCACTCCCTGGCGCTCACCGAGAACTGCCGCCAGGCCTGCTCGTTGACGCCGGGGACGAGCTCGTCACGGTCGCCGGTCTCGGTCTCCTGGGCCCACTCCTGGATGCGCTGGACCATCCGCCCTGTGGCGTTCACCTCACGCGGGTCGAAGAGCTGGTCCTGCTCCTCCTCCGGCCATCCCGCGCTGGCCTTGTAGCGGCACAGGTAGTTGCGGCGGCCCTTGAGGATGGCGAACGTGGGCTGGTGCGGCAGCGACGGGGCGAGAGCCTCGGACAGCCGGGGCAGGTCGCGGTCGACGAGCTGGCGCTGCAGCGCGATGGTGGCGGTGGAGACGACCACGGCGCCCTTGGCCGTCATCGCGTGCCGGATCGAGGGGATCAGATAGGCCAGGGACTTGCCGGTGCCGGTGCCCGCCTGGACGGCGAGATGGTCGCCGGACCGGATCGACCGCTCGACCGCCCGCACCATCTCGATCTGACCGGGGCGCTCGACCCCGCCGACCGCCGTGACGGCGATGTCCAGCAACTCCTCGACCGGGGGCACGTCCACCAGGGCGGGCTCGGCGGAGGAGACTTCTTCAGCGGGAACGATGGAGTCGGTCGGCACGACAGCCAACCGTACCGGCTCCCCCCGACAACCGTGGCTGGCTGCGGGGAGTGACCTCACAGACGCATCCCGGTATTCCGGAACGTGAGGCTCACTCCACGTGGCAAACTTGACTGGATCATCCGGCTCGCCGACCTCGGAAGGTCAAAGAAGATCGTCCGTCCCGGTGTCACCGAGATGGAAGGTGGGGACGGAAAGAGCGGTTCGGTAGGGTTTCCCGGGGTTGAGTGGACTAATAAAGGCTGGTTAAAGCACTATGTCCTCCATGTCGGAAGTTGTCCCGTTGCCGTCGTTCGGCGAGGTGTTCTTTGACGAGCGTGGCCAGGAGCGGGTGCTCCGGGTCACATGGCACGAAGGCACGCTCGTGCTGAGCCTGTGGCGCGGTGAGATGTGCACCGCCAGTTTCCGCATGCCCATGGACGACGTCGGACGTCTGGTCGACACCCTCGACCAGGGTTTCGTCGAGGCCGGGGGGCAGTATCCCGACGAGGTCGGCGAGCCCGCCCACGCGGCCGACCATCCCGTCTACCAGGATCACGGGGACTTCCCCGGCACCGGGCAGTACGCCCGGCCGCGCCCCGAGGACTACGCGGGCACGCAGTACCCCGACCCGGCCGCCCAGGCCGTTCCCTCGCCGGAGGAGCCGCGTCCGGTCGCCGCCCTCAGTCCCACCGACGTGCTCGTCGCGCGGGGGACCGTCCCGCCCTTGGACCGGTCCCAGGACCGTACGGCCGTGTACGGGCAGGGCGACGTGGTGCCCCGCGAGAACATGATCGTCAACGACTCCCTGTCCTACGGTCAGCCGCAGCAGGCCGATCCGTTCGCGTCCTCGTCCGGGCACCGGCCTGATCCGTACGCCACGTCGCCGCAGGGGCAGCAGCCTGATCCGTACGGTGTGCCGCAGGGGCGGCAGCCGGACCCGTACGGGCAGCCGGACCCCTACGCGGTGCCCTCCCAGCAGCCCGACCCGTACGCCGTCTCCTCACAGCAGCCGGATCCCTACGCCGTCTCCTCCCAGCAGCCGGACCCCTACGGTCAGCCGCAGCAGGCCGATCCGTTCGCGTCCTCGTCCGGGCACCGGCCCGATCCGTACGCCACGTCGCCGCAGGGGCAGCAGCCTGATCCGTACGGTGTGCCGCAGGGGCGGCAGCCGGACCCGTACGGGCAGCCGGACCCCTAC